>CAIVND010000083.1 GCA_903907185.1 uncultured Acidimicrobiaceae bacterium | reverse complement strand
CGTCGGTCACATCCCCATTCTGGGCGCGTGCCGTCAAGGGTGCATTGTCGGTCAGGGTCATGGTTTCGGGTCTTTCTGTGTCGCCCGGGAGTGATGATCAGCTACAGCAGGTGTCTCACGTCAGCCTGACAGACAGGGGATCCGTCCAGTCCCGCACCTTGCCGTGGAGCATGAACAGATCTGCATCCAAGTTATTCAAGGCAGCAAGATACGCCTGGTAAGCGGGCGAAGCCGTAGTAGACGACGACACGAAGTCTTCTGGGAGTCGGATGGACCAGAAGTCAGGGGTCAGGACCGTCGAGATCACGCCATCAAGCATGCTTACGAATTCCTCTGCGTTCTCGACCCCGTCAAGCCGGTCCAAGTCCTGCTGAATCCTGGTCTCCGGGCTACCTGTGTACCGTCCCGTCGTCTGAGACATGAAGAACCAGCGAGCCATGAGGTCACGCAATGTTGTGATGTCTACCTGGAACTTCGTTCGGCCGAGGAGCCACAGAGCGTACGTATAGAGGATGGTGGTCTCCGAAGTGATCATCTTTCGAGACCGAAACCCAGCCTTTGACAGGACGCGCAAAAATTCATCCCAGTTCAATGAGTTGAGAATCAACGGCACCGCGCTCTGGATCTTTGCCAGTTCCTCAGCTTGACGCTCTGGTACGGCCATCCCGGTCTTGCGATCACGCCCTCGCAGAGCGTTGTAGGCATCCTGAAGGCGCCCGCGGTTCTGGCCCACGGCTACCGCCACGCGCACGAGTTGACCAGGGCGAGGTGCTACGAAGTGGTTCTTGGGAGACCAACTCGTTGGCTTCCCCGTGAGCTCGCTGATGTGATCAGCGGTGAGTCGCGCGTTCCTTGCAAACTGCTCAAGTTCATCGCGACCCTCCGGCCAAAACACACTCAGCCAGGTAAGGATGAAGTCGGCGCTTGTCAGATTGACGCCCTCCGAGTTGATGCGAACGAAGACGTCAGCAACAACTGCCTTGTCAACATCCGGCTGCAACTCGACGACTTTGAAAATCACGCTCTTCAGCGCCTCGAGTCGAATCAGGGCATTGTGGATCTGTGCACGCTCACCTTCGGACAAGGGGTCAGTGCGAGCATCGGTAAGCCGCTCTATAAAAGTCTCGTAGGCGACAAGTGCTGAGGAGAAGACCTTCGAGATGTCGCTCACCCACTCGGCCGAGCGGTCGAGCGCTGGCTGAGCAACCTCGAAACGCTCTGAGAAAGGATTGAATGCGATGCGGATGGTCTTCTTGCGATAGTCATCATCGATCACTGTCTGTCCAGTCACCATGACAAAAAGACTCGTGATGCGCTGTTGGCCATCAACGATCTGCTGCCTCGACATCTGTCCCTTTGTGTCGATACCAATGGTGCCAGTGTTGTCATCACCTGGCTGATTCCAGAACATGAGCTCACCGACCGGATACCCGCGGTAGAGAGAGTCCATCAGATCGCGGACCTTTGTGGCTGGCCACACGAAGGGCCGCTGCAGGTCCGGGAGCGTCAGAGTCCCTGCCTTCACCGCGTCCACCAACTGCTGGATACTCCAGTCAACGGGCTTGTAGATGTCACTCATGTCTTGTTCTCCGTGCTTTCAGCTTCTCGGGCAAAGTCTCATTCAACGATCATCCACCACTCAACTTGAATAGGGCCATGTCGACCATCCGAGGAGTCCAGACTTCGCCGCCTTCGCTGAGTTCTTGTGAAGCCATCCGGAGGTGTTCGAAGTACTCAGGCATCTGTTCGAAAGCGCAGCTGCACTCTGAACTGGCCACATCCGACCAGACACTGTGGGCAAGTTTGTCGTAGACCCCGAACCTTGTCGGATCGAAGGCGGCCGAGATGACGGCACTCATCGCCACCCGGCTTCTGAATCCGGGAAGTCCTGACAATGCGTCTAGGCGTTGCGCATCGCTCAGATCCGGTAGGAATGCATTCGCAGTAGCTGCCCTGACTTCCGTGTCCGGAGTCGTGAGCAGCCTGACCATCCAAGGAGCATTCTGAATGTGCTTCCAAAAGATGAGCGCCGAAAGATCCGCCTTCGTAGCGGCTCCGTGCGAGTTGAGGCGAACGTGGACTTCCCAAAAAGTCTGGTCATACGTCTGGTCATACCGAAGGAGGTGTCGCCGAAGTGTGGCATCAGCACCAGGCAGCAGCAGAGGTGAGGCTTCGCAGATGGTCAAGGGGTCTCTCGATCACTTCTCAGTAGTACTGCACGATGTAGGCGTAGGCCCGGTCATGCAGGTCCTGGTCACTACCATCTTGTACCTGAGGATTACGAAGCGAGCATGTGGGGAAGGGCAAACCCCAAGCGACTCACTCTTCAGCTGCAAACTCACCCACCACTCGCACGGCTACCTCTCGGACGTCGGCGTCAGGATCGTCCATGAGTTCAAGCAACAACTCGGTGGCTTCGCGAACATTCCAGTTTCCTAGGGCCCATGCATTCCACTGGCGAACGCTGGCATCAGAATCTTTCCCATTCGCCATGAGGCCGACAACGATGGACTCAGGGAGATTGAAACCATCTAGATCGG
>CAIVND010000082.1 GCA_903907185.1 uncultured Acidimicrobiaceae bacterium | reverse complement strand
GCTCCTGCAAAGAAGCGCGTTGCAAAGAAGACCGCCGCTCGCAAGGCTCCTGCCAAGAAGCGGTAGTTTCTAACATCTTGTGCAAACAGCCCCGGCCTTGGCCGGGGCTGTTTGCATTTCATCTGTGAGACAACGAATGGTTGGGGCCGTTATAGCCGGTCGATGAGTTTGAACTCTTCGCCGTAGGTAAAGCCCTCCTTTGTCCCTGCAGTGGAGAGTTTGACTGCGATGCGTTCGCGAAATGCGATGTGCTCATCTTTGGTCGATTGATCATCGTTGTTGCCGATATGCATTGTCGTGTGAAACTGACTCGTGTGCTCCAAAAGCGCGGCAATCTTTGTCTCAAAGGAGCCTGTTACATCCTCAGTGTGATCAGGCTCATCTGCCTCCCACAACAAGAGTTGATCCGGTCGATGCGGAGTCACATTGATCTCCGGGAAAAACAGGGGATCGCGAGCTGCGACGATTGCGTCGGTGGCAAGGAATCCAGCGTTTCGATGATCGGGATGAAGGCGATAGCGCTTCCACGGGTCGTGCGCGAAGACGACGCCGGGGCGAAGCCGCCGGATCCAACTGGCGACCTGTGCACGTTGACGAAGTCCTGATTCGAGCTCCCCATCGGGCCAACCAAGGAAGACAACCTCACCGGTACCGCCAAGTTTTTTAGCTGCCGCTCGCTGTTCGGCACGCCGTGTGACGACGAGCTCAGCGGGATCCTGATCCTCGCGCCAGGTTCCCTTCGAACCATCGGTGCAGATGAGATGGAAGATCTCGGTTCCCTCTTGCGCCCACTTTGCAAGGGTGCCACCGCAGCCAAATTCGACATCGTCGGGGTGCGCTCCAATGGCGAGTGCGCGACTCGGACGTTCAAGGTTGATGCTCATATCGTCGTCTTCCTCTTCAAAAGGTCAGGTATCAGTGCGAGATCGGATGGCAGATCGATGTCTGAGGCTAAGCGCCAATCAAAGACGGTATGACAGGCAAGGCCAAGTCGGCTCGCTTCGGCTCGATGTTTTGGATACGAGCGATATCCATAGAAGAAGGAGAACGGTACCGAGGTCGGAAGGCTAATCACGTTGGTTCCGTCAAGACGGTGATCGGGTGCAATGGTGATGCCATCGCTCTCGCCCGATCGATCGAGCCCGAATCGGTCGAGGTCAGTTACGAAGGGGAGATCGGCATGTGCAACGACGACTCGCTCAAAGCCCTCTCGGCCGAGATAGTCAACTCCGGCTCTGACCGCTCCCGAGAGTCCAAGGCCGGGAGTCCAAAGCACCGATGCCCCTTCGCTCAGCGCCCAGTCGGCGACGGCGTTGTCGTCACAGGCCACAAAGAGTGGAGCTGATCCGCGAGCACCGAGCACAATTGATGCAAGGTCTCGAGCAAGTCGTTGTCGCGCGGCATCGTCGAGCGTTGGATCGAGCCGATGCTTTGCCTCCAAGAAGGATTTGACTGGCACCAAAATGGCCTGCATAAAAGTCAGTCTAGAGATCCCACTCTCCGTCGCCGCTTGCTTCACTCAGCCAACCTCTGCCCTGTAGCGTTGAATCCATGGTCCAACAGAGCTCTTCACGGTTGGGGGCCCAGTACGGTGTCTGAGCGAATTGCGGTCTTGGGAGCGGGCTCATGGGGGACAACATTTGCTGCTCTCCTTGCGAAAACACATCCGGTTGTCCTGTGGTCAAGAAGTGAGCTCATCGCGAAGGAGCTTGTGAGCCAGCACACCAACTCCACCTATTTGGGCGATCACCTCCTGCCAGAGAGTATTGAGGCGACCTCCTCGCTCGCAGAGGCGCTCGAAGGATCGAAGGTCGTCGTGATGGCGGTCCCGAGCCACGGTATGAGGACTGTTCTCACCTCAGGTCCACGGCCCGTCGATGGTGCGATCGTGATCAGCCTGACGAAGGGGCTCGAGGAGACGAGCAACCTTCGCATGAGCGAGGTCATTAGACAGTGTTGGACACCCGAACATGTTGGCGTACTCACCGGTCCGAACCTCGCTCGAGAGGTGCTCGCCGGTCAACCAACGGCGTCAGTGATCGCTATGGACGATGAGGAGATCGCTAAGCAACTCCAGGCACTCTTTGGATCACCAACACTGCGGATCTACACGAACCCCGATGTCGTTGGCTGTGAGATCGCAGGAGTGACGAAGAACGTCATGGCGATCGCCATCGGCGTGGCAACAGGGCTTGGACTCGGTGACAATACAAGGGCAACGTTGATCACCCGATCACTCGCGGAGATCTCGCGTCTTGGACATGCTCTCGGTGGACATCGCCAAACCTTTGCAGGTCTGGCTGGTCTCGGCGATCTCGTAGCTACCTCTTTGGGTCCGCAGAGTCGGAACTTTTCCTTCGGCTACGCGCTGGGGGAGGGGAGATCGGTAGACGAGATCTTGCACGAGACCCGGATGGTTGCTGAAGGTGTGCGAAGCTGCCGTCCGGTCGTGGGCCTTGCGGAATCTCTTGGAGTGGAGGTTCCCGTTGCTCGCGAGGTCGTCGCCGTCTGCCACGAGGGAAGCACTCCCCAGGATTCAATGCGCCGATTGATGTCACGGGCGAACAAATCGGAGTTTGATGACGAGTAGTTCGATTCACATGAGATTGCGCGACAATGTCTCGAGTTGAGGACCCCACGGACCGCATCGAGCAGGAACTCTTTGCCAGCGGAGTTCGGTACATCGCCGGGATCGACGAGGTTGGGCGAGGCGCGTGGGCGGGTCCGGTCTCTGTTGGTATTGCCGTTGGTGATGCTCAAGCGTTGACGTTGCTACCAAAGGGCGTACGCGACTCAAAGATGTTGTCGCCGACGCGGCGCGAGCAGCTCTTTCCCGATATCGCACTCGCGGTCAGCGCCTATGCCGTTGGACATGCAAGTGCCGGTGAATGTGATGCTCTTGGTATGACTAAGGCGCAGGCACTAGCAACCAAGAGGGCGTTTGGTGAACTCGCGGTAACTCCTGAGGCGGTCATCATCGATGGCATCGTGAACTTCACTGACTTTGACCGCATGGTTCTGCTCCCGGGAGCAGATCGATTGTCGCTCCTTGTCGCTGCCGCATCCGTTCTCGCGAAGGTGACTCGTGATCGAATGATGGTGGGACTTGACGCGAACTTTCCCGGCTACAACTTCGCAAGGAACAAGGGCTATCCCTCGCCTGAACATCTCGAAGGGCTCGCCGATCTCGGAATGGCAGATATTCATCGAAAGAGCTGGTCGTTTGCGGATCGTTTTCAACGGTGCGCGGGAAGCGTGAACGCAGCTCAGCCCGAACGCTTGTTTTCCGAAGGCTAACGTTTGCCATGGATATTGTTCTTGCACTGATCGCGGCTGGGGCAAACGCATTGGCCACTATTTTGCAGCGGATCGGCGTTGAAGAGGCGACCAAGAGTGACTCCTCGAGTCGGGCATTGATGGCCGGTGTCTTGAAACGTCCAGTGTGGTTTATGGGCCTCGCTCTCGCCGGCACGAGTTTTGTACTTCAGGCCTTTGCGCTCTCGATGGGAAACCTCTCCACGATTCAACCGATCATGGTGACGGAGATCCTCTTTCTTGTGATCATTTTGGGACTGTGGTTCCAACAGACTCTTCATATTCGCGACTGGTTGGGTGCAATCGGTACCGCAGTTGGACTCGGTGTCTTCCTCTTTGTCAGCGCCGCTCGGGGTGGCAATCAACGTCCTGCGCCTGAGGATTGGATCCTCTTAATCGGCGCAAGTTTTGGTGCCGCAGCAATTACCTGGTCGATTGCGCATAAGGGAGCACGATCGTGGCGTGCGGCCTGTTACGGAGTCTGTGCAGCAATCTCATTCGCCCTTACTGCGGCATTCGTCAAGGCCGCATCCGATCTGTGGTCTCAAGGCCCATCGGTGATCTTCACCCACTTCGAGCCATACGGCATTGCGATCACCGGATTCCTTGGCTTGGTAGTGAGTCAGCACGCGCTTGAATCAGGCCCGGTAGCGGCCTCCCAGAGCGCTCTGTTGATCGTTAATCCTGTCGCGAGCATCGTGATGGGTGTCTATCTCTTTGGTGATCGGTTGCGTGTTGCGCATGGTCGCATGGCGCTTGAGATTGCTGCTCTTGTGGTGATGTTCATCTCATTAAACGTCCTTAGTCACTCTTCGCTGATCAACTCTTCGACGACCGATGAACGTCTGTCATCTCACGCTCGGATTCCGTTGTTGAACGAAGACTCATAGGCCAACCACATGTCGACGAGAGATCGTTGGACTGGCCTGACATCTTCGTCGGCAAAGTGCTAAAGATGATCCATGAGAAGTAATCGAGGCACAGCGGGTCACCTTGGCACTCTGATTTTGTGCCTGTTTATAGGCTCTCTTGCACTCGGAGCCTGTGGCACACCGTCGAAGAAACCGCCAGCAAAGACAACGACCACAACGACAGTGAAGCACACCACACTTACGTCGTGCTCGACTGCACTGCTTCAGATCAAGGCGGCGTTCGGCGGTACAGCAGCAGGAGGTAGCTACTACCAATTTTCAGCTACGAACACCTCACCCAAGACCTGTGCCATCAACGGTTATCCGAAGCTCGCCTTCTTTGCACCGAATGCTGCGGGCGGTGCTGGTGCGGGTAGTTCAGTCGAGATGTCCGTAACGAACTCCGGTGCAAGTCCGACGACGCTGAAGCTCAAGACTGGTGCTACAGCGGAGTTCCTGATGACCTATACCGATGTGCCCGTTAATGGAGAGGGTTGCAGTGCGGTTGGTTCGGTCAACGTAACTCCTCCCCACCAGGGTGAGTCGCTGCCGGTGGCAATATCGTTCTCTCCCTGTGGTGGCGTGGTGAAGGTTCAGCCCTTCGCACAACCGGGGACCGAGAACCCCTAACCCGTCCAGATAGGATGGGAGGAGTTAAAACTGGTGTCCATGACCTGAGCACATTCGTGTTCTTGTTGTCACCGGGCGCTTAGCTCAGTTGGTTAGAGCATCTGGTTTACACCCAGAGGGTCGGGGGTTCGAGTCCCTCAGCGCCCACCCTTTTGACGTCTGCTCGTCGTGCCGTAGTCTCGGAATGATGCGACCTCACCGCTCTGGCCGATCCAGGAACTTCAAAGACATTGCGGATACTGGCCGACCTACCTCAACGCGTGGTGGGTCGATCGTGCTTGTTGGTCTGGTTGCCAGCGTCGCGTATTGTTCATGGCCGCTTGGGTTCATTCTTAATCCGGCGCTCACAAGAACGGGCCTCGCGAGCGACTTGGAGGTGCACGGGCAACCATTTTTTTGGCTATTCATCTTGTTGGACTGCATCTGTGGCATCGCGACAATCGTTGTGGCAATGGATGCGTGGTCGCTTCGCGGCAATGTCCATGAGCGGATCGTGTTCGGGTTCTACGCACTCTTTGGAGTAGCGACGGCGATTGACGCATTGGTGCCGGTCAATTGCGGGTCGAAGGTTTTGGCAAGTTGTGGTGCCGACCTGACCGGTATTAACTTCGACGATATCCTCACGGGAATTGCCGTTCTCGCGCTTTTCGTTGCGGCTGTCTTAGCTGAAGTTCAATTCGTTCGTATTTATGGCTGGACCCGGTATTCGGTCAGCTCGCTCGTTGTCACTGTCTCGTGGAGCGCATTTGGTCTCTACTACTTTGCGGAACATTTCTCACAAAAACCAGCCGTCGTACTGCAACACATCATGCTTACGATGACGAGTGTGGTCGCATTTCTCGTCGTATTGGCTTTCCATACGCGACCACGATTGCAGCTGCCAACATCGGCGGACGGGGAGCCTCAGTCGGACAAGGTTGTCAGTGTCGCGTCGTCGACTATGACCTCTACGGTGGCTGAGTCGTAATCGACCGGAGGGATCGATGGTGACGAATCTCCTGATAGTCCGAACCCGCTGAGAACGACGAGAACGAATCCAGTCGCACGGAGCCAAGTCATCACACCGGGTTGTGACGTTTCCCCGAAGAGGAACACTCCACCGACGATTGGAATTGCATTGGTGAACAGCGCGGAAAGTCCGGCGCTCGCGAGAAGTGCTGCACGTTGATAGGCAAGCTGTATGAGGATGAAACCTCCTGCAATACACAGCAGGAAGACGGGCACCAGGACGGCTGTACCAAGTACCGCCGCCTTTGTCGCCACGTCTCCCGCGCCATAACAAAACCCTGAGGCAATCGCGAGTCCGATGCCGCGGAAACGACCAGGTGCGAGTGACACGGAAACGACACAAGCGGCAAGGAGTGCTCCAACAAAGAGGACGACTGACTCTGTTGATGGCCGAACGGAGTGGGCACTCGATCGCGTGGCGACGAGAACCAAGACGAGCCCGACAACGGCGAGAACAGCACCGGCGCGTTCACGTGAGCTGATGGCCTTTCCTGAACGCGACGCTGCAAGTGCCAGAAGCCCGATTGAGCTCGCCAATACTGCTTGGGTCAGCGAGAGTGGTATGAACGAGAGAGCGGCGATGTAGAGCCCCCAACCAACCCAATTCGCCACATATCCAAAAAGCCAGCGCCGGTTGGTTACCATCAGCCGAAGACTTCGAAGTGGATGACGCAGACTTAGCCGTTCGATCTGCGAAAGAGCCACGTGCTGACCGAAATAGCTCGCGGCAAAGCAGCTGGATGCGCCGAAGGCGAGCAGGAGCCCAATCGCAAGTCGCATCAACGCGAATACACGGGCAGCGCACCAACTTCGCGAGTCGGCTCCTTCCAGTCACGACCGCGTAACAGCTTGGCGAAGGGAAGATAGCGTTCAGCTGCCATTGAGGCGATGACGATACGCGGGAGATAGCGGTAGCGCTCAACCACGATGTACCGTGGCTGCCACCGCGGTCCAAAGTGACGATTAAAGATGAGTAGGTCATCAAGCTGCAGTCCGAGGACCGACTTAATGATGAGCAGTACCCGCTTTGTAAGCCGCATCCAACCTCGAACCTCGGTTTCACTCCGAAAGAGGCGGGCGGCAGGCGAGAAATTCAATGACACTGCTGAAAAGTCGTGATCGCTAGCCCACTCGATCAGAGCCACAATTAAAAATGCATTGAATCCGTTTGGTGTGTCGCTCGATCGTGGCATCGATGAGAGCGAGAGCGATGAGCTCGAGCGACAGACTGCAAGATCGAGGAAGCCAACAAGTTCATCGTTCGGGTCTCGACCGATGACAAATACCGCGTCGTCACCGTCGAGACGGAAGAGTTCGTCGAGCTCCATAATGAACCCTTTACGTGGTTTGCCCGCTAGCCAACGCTGTTCGAGTTCGCAAAGTTCTGCACGCACCTCTGGTGAAAGTTGGCCAGCGGTAAAAATCTCCGCTCGGTAGCCCTTACGATCGACGCGTTGAGAGGCCTGACGGACGCTCTTCATGTTGTTTCCAACAAGTGTGAACCTCTCAACATCGATGATCGCTTCGTCACCGTGGTAGAGCGGCCGTAGTCCTTGCTCACGGTACAGATCGAGATAGCGATCGCTCGCCCCAAGGATGGCTACTCGCCAACCTCTCGCTGCACACATCGAACGGAACGCGGCGATTGCGCCTGCTATCTGATCGGTTGGTCCGATTGGGTCACCCGAGACGATCGCGACGCCACGTACTACCCGGTACGCAAGCATGGTGGTCTGATCGACACCCTGTTTCTGTTCTCCAGGAAAGAAGAATGGTGCCTTGTCACCTCGCAACGTAAAGGGCGCAAGTGTGTCAACACCCCACTCGTTCACCAGCCGAGCGGCCTGACGCCGACTATCTGGGCCATCATCGAATCGTTGACGCCAGGGCGCGAACCAGGGAGAGACTCCCCAGACGATCCCCATCCCGACGATGGCTCGGAGTGACCAGGGAAACCACTCGGCAAACCCGCCGCCGATGATCGATGATTGGCGTGGTGCGCCTATCACGAGAGTCAGCAGTGTGACGCGAAGGGCGACCAGAGGGTGAACCGGTAGTGATGCTGCCGTCCTGTTGATGATAAGTGTGACAACTCCGTAGGCGATTGCCGCTAAGGCAAGTGCGCTAAATCGAAGAAACGGTGTGGCCCGAGTAGTCGGATCTCCTCGGTAAGAGAAGTCGCTGCGACGGGCCAACAAGCTCGCGAGCACCACGATGTCGACGATGAGCGCCACGATGTTGAATCCGTCGATAACTCTTGTTATGGAGAGAATAAAGATCAGGACGGACGCGAGCATGAGTGCACGCCGGCTTCGTCGAGTTAGCCCCCGTGCGCAGATGAGAAGCACGATACCGATGACGATTTCAACGGTCCGCGTGAAAGGGGCAGAGGGCCCAGTGAACAGCCCTCCGAGAGCGACGCGCTCAATCACTGAATTCGGTAGAGCCGCGATCAGCATGCTGATGACACCGAGGATGCCGACACTGCTCGGGATGATGCGGGTAAGCCACTGATCGCCACTTGGCCGTCGGGCGGTAAAGGCAACCCCGAGCGAAAACAGTGCGCCAGCGACGTACGCCGGCTGCAGATCGCGGGTTGAATCAAATGCCAGGTCGAGGGGAATCTGTCGCACGATGAAGATCGAGATCGCCGAGGTGAGGTAGACCCAAGCGCCCACCGCCAGCCCGACAGAGAGAGCAATTGCGAATCCGTCGAAGTGCAGTGCTTTCGAAAGCTTCCCGGCGCAAACTCCACCGAGTGCCACCACGATGGTAAAGACAAGTAGGGAGATGCTTGAGTTGCCGGGGAGTTCGTCAAGAGGTAACGCATCGGTAATACGTGGCCCGGGCCAGTTCGATGTCAGGCCACGCAACCAGTAACACCAGCCAATCGACACCGTAACCAGCACAATGAGAGCGAGCGCCATCGCGCTGACGCGAGCCACCGCCCGGACCGAGTTAGGCGGACGCATTGCCGTGCTCAAAGTAGTTCGATGCGGTCATCAAGGAGCTCCCCATCAGCGACCGCCAGAGCTTCCAGTTGTGATGTAAGCCGGGATAGCTCTTCCAATGGTGTGCGACGCCGAACGCCTGTAGCTGGTTGGCAAAACGGACATTTCCCGGACGGGTGACATCGTGTCGCCCCGAATAGAGCCAGAGGTAGGTGTGATCGTGTTTCAACTGGGATGCGACGAACGGAAGTTGAACTTTCGGACTGTTGTAGGCAAGCAGATTTTTGTTGGTCCCAAAAAGTGTCGGAAGTACGTCGGCAACAAAATACCCCGACCAGCTCTCGATGAGATCGAACTCGCCGACGTGATGAAAGGCAATATTGACGGCGCCATAACCACCCTCGGAGAGGCCAGCGATGCCCCGTTCGCTGCCGCTCGTGAGTGTCCGGTAGTGGCTATCAATCCAGTTGACAAGATCGTGGGCGACAAAGGTCTCGAGTGCGCGTTGGGGCCGGATGGAGTTGGCCCACTCGTTGTCACTAAAAAACCCACCCGCACCACTTGGCATGACAAGAATTGTCGGTCCCATTTTGTGTTCTGCAACGAGGATGTTCGAATGTACAGCGATGTCGCCCACATCGATGAACTGCGCGGGCGAGCCGGGAAATCCATGGAGCAGGTAGAGAACTGGATACCGTTGAGCGAGGTCGGAAACGTAGTTGGGCGGCAGATAGATGACGACTGGTATCGATCGACCGCCGAGCGCAGGGCTTTTGACCTCGATGGTGCTTACGGACCCGGAAGCGACAGGAACCAGTCGTCGATTGGCCCCCGATCCCTCTGAGATGACCTTTACATGTGCGGGTGGGGGATAGCCGCGATACTTCCAGAACGTCTCGACATATCGGCTGACGCCAATGGCGCCAACAGCGAGAAAAGCCGTGAGGCACAACAGGATGGTGGCGAAGAGACCGAGGTGCCAGTTCCTTTTTGCGGCGGTCGGTCGAACTCGAGAATGAACACGACGCGTGTGATCGCTCCGTCCAAACTCAAGCCCTTCCTCCGGATCAATGGTGCCAGTAGGTATGACGCTCAAGGTTGGGAGTATACGTTGCTCGAGCTCTGCGATACCCAGCATCGAACCCGGTGAAAAGGACCTCGTAAAGCCGCCGTTTCCATCGACCAATACCTGGTCAACGGCACTTTGCATGCATTGCTCATAGCGAGAACAGCAACGACTTCACGACGACAGGGACGACCCCACTCGGTTGACGCGGTACGGCAAGGTCGAGAAAGTCCATATTGCCGAGCTCGAGACCGTCGAGCACGATCACCTCTGGCGAGGTGAGGCCAACATCCTCGCAGATCACCCGGCCGAGTGAGGCGCCGAGGTCGCTGTCGAGCACGATGACGAGCAGACGACTCTGCGCGACCACGCTGGCATGCACCGCACCGGCGATTCCGTCAGCAACCGCACGCATCTGCTTATAGGACGCGGCGCCGCTCCACGGAATTGCGAATGCGCATGTTCCCGCGAGTTCAATGGCCTCCGACCGCGTCGCGATGCCACGGATGAGCGTGTCGCTGATCTGCGTGGAGTCTGGCGACGTAGTCATGTCGATGTTGGCGCGCACAACGGGGACGCCGTGCACCGGAAGTACGGCAGCAGAGACGTATACCGTGCTTCCACTCACCTGCGTTGAGTACTGCGATGCACCGATCACCGTTGCGCGTATCCGTTGCGCGGGGGGCACGATTTTGGGAGCGTCGGGATGCGCTGCCAGGGCGCTTTTGATCGCTGCGGCGAGCGGTCCACCGAGGTCACCGAAGTCGCGCTGCTCGCCACCATCGAGGTACTCCGAGACGCCGCCGGAGAAGCTGACGAAGTCAACTGGCCCAAACTCGGATCGATCAGTTACCCAAAGCTCGCGAGCCAACTCATCGGGCTCATTCCCACAGATCTCCTCAACAATTACCCGGGCCATCCGCTCGGCCAACTGCTTGCCGAGTTCAACACTGAGAACGTCGCCAAATGTGAGCTTGGCTCCAATATCGCCCGCGATGACCTCTGCAGCATGCTCAAGGCGTTGTATCCGGCGCTCCTCGTCGAATGCAACCAACCTTCCACCGACACTGAGGGCTCCAGTGGCGACGATCTCACCGTTTACACAGCGCGCGAATTTTGCAGTACCCCCACCGATATCGACGGCGAGCACCGACTTTCCTGAACTCGACGAAAGCTCGACGGCCCCCGAACCCTTTGCTGCGAGCTCTGCTTCAAGGTGGTGGCCTGCCGCAGCGCAGACGAATCGGCCGGCATCGCGTGCGACCGCCTCAGCAACCGCGAAGGCGTTCTCGCGCTCAAGCGCTGTCCCGGTAAGCAGCACCGCTCCGGTGTCGATCTGTTCAAGCGTAATTCCCGACTCTCGCTCGCCCTCTGCGACAAAGTTGCGGAGAGCATCAACATCAATCTTTGTGCCTTCATCGATGTATGGCGTAAGGAGAACGGGGGAGCGCCAGAGTTCCTCACGTTCGGTGACGATATAACGGCTCGAAAGCGCGCTTCCCATGCGGGTCATCCGCAGCCGAGACATCGCGAAGTGTGAGGTCGAAGAGCCTACGTCGATGCCAATGGTGACGAGGTCGAATGACTCAAGATCAGTTGGGAGACCATCATCGTCATCATCGAGGTCTTCGTCGTCGTGGTGGTGATCTTCGATCCAGTGGTAGTCATGGTCTCCATGGATGTGCGTCATTCAAAACCTCCGAAGGATGCGCACTTGCGCGCGACTGGCAGGCGGAAGTGCATGCCGGCGATGAGGCAAGATCGCATTCAGCGAAAAATCGAGCCGCAGCGCCCCGTAGATGGTAGATCAGCCAGGTGATTGCGGCCAGCGATCTTCGCGTGCTAACTGGCTGAGTTTCTCTCTGCGCAATGAAGCCATTGCAAAAACGTCACATCAGAAAAGATCGCACAGACACCGTGCGAGCAGGTTCATGTGTCGTAGCTGGAGAACAAATGTGACAGACCCCCACCGAAGTGGGGGTCTGTCTAAACGTATCTTTCAGGCCGAAAGGCCTTGAAACTACGCCCGTCGTTTGAAGCTGTACGACGGGTTCGTGTAGGCCTCTTCGGGCATCAGCGTGGTCTGGCCGACCTTTGCGAGCTGCTCCTCGAAGTACTGACGGACCCAGGGGTCCTCCCGGGTGTAAGAGATCTCACGGGTGGAGATGTCCTCACTTCGTCCGGCGAACTGCGGTAGTGGGCCAAGCGCGAGGTAGCGGGCTGGAATGGCACCAAGGTTGAAGTGCTGGTGAAACCAACCCTCTGGTGGGACGAAGACGGCATCTTGCTGCCAAGGCACGATGACCTTCTCGCCGCCCTCTTTCCACAAGAGTGAGTATCCCTCACCGCCAGGGATCACGATGAGACGACCCGGACCGTGACGGTGTGCCTTCTTATAGACACCGTTCGGGAACACTGACATGTGGGTGCCCATTGCGGTTCCAGCGAATCGGATGTAGACAACCGAGCCGCCTCCACCGCGTGCGCCGTGGTCCCGCAACTTGTCCCAGGCGCTCATGTCTGGGAAGAAGTTGCCGGTCCAATAGGACTTTGAACCGTCGTCAAGCGCCGCCATGCTCTGGTTGTAGACCTCTTTCGCGTCGCCAAAGTTCGAGGCGACCTCGTCCATCTTCAACTCTGGGTTGAAGGGATTGTTGAAGAAGAAGTCCGCGTCAGGGATGACCGACATCGCGACGGGCATGTAGCTGTAGTGCAACAGTCGCGCTGGCTGAGTTGGGTGAAGGTTGCTGAACTCGCGGTGGTGATGAGCGGGAATTTGGAACAGCGCACGGTCGTGCCACTCAAAGACGTGACCAGACGAGGCGCCAGAGTCATCGGACCACAGTCGCGTGCTTCCGGTTCCAGAGATGACGTAGACGACATCGTCG
>CAIVND010000081.1 GCA_903907185.1 uncultured Acidimicrobiaceae bacterium | reverse complement strand
GGGATTGTCTGGCCGCATATCTCCACCGTCGACGAGGCGAGGAACGCGGTCGCAGCATGTCGCTATCCACGACTTCCTGACGCTCCGCTCTATCAGCCTGAGGGGCTCCGTGGCGACGGACCGACCTCCGCCTGTCGCTATTGGGGGATATCTCAGCAGGAGTATTACCAACGGGCAGATGTCTGGCCGCTCAACCCCGACGGTGAGATCCTTGTCATCTTGATGATCGAAGACGTTGCAGGAATAGAAAACCTCGATGCCATGTTGAGCGAGGTTCCAGGCATTGGAGCCCTACTCATCGGAGAGGGCGATCTCAGCCAAGAGCTCGGCTTCCCACGCCAGTATGAACACCCAACTGTTCTCGAACATATGGCCAGAGTTCGCGAGGTCGCCGCTCGGTATAACGTTCCGGTTGGCCATCCGCATGTCAGCGCAGAAAATGTTGAGCGAGTCGTTGAAGAGGGCTACCGACTTCTCATGCCCGCGCCGGTCCGGACCTTTGCTGGACTTGAGAAGGGCCTGAAACTAACAGGCCGAGGCTAGGTTCTCGGAGAACACGCTGTTCGCTTTTCAGGAGTGGAACATCTCATGGCGAAGCAGGCTGTTCTCCGAGTTCACTGACAGTAGACACTGATGAATTCCGAGACGTGATCGCTAGCTAGTGAGATTTTTTGCTTCATCTGGTCGATACCTCTTTACCGCCTCATGATTGGTCGCATCGGCTCCCATATAGATGCCTCGCTCCCAACTTCGCTTTAGCGGGTCGACAACATTCAGCTCCATCTTGCCAATTCCGCTAATCGAGATCTCCACCCGCTCGCCGTCCTGAAGTGGCCCAAGGCCCTCATGGTTTGTTCCGCACGAGATGAGATCACCTGATCTCATCGTCATGATCGTTGTAGCAAACTCGATGAGCTCGGGCACTCTGTGCTCCATGTCGTCGGTGTGGTAGTTGTGACGAAGCTGTCCATCATCGAAAAACTGCACGTGAAGATCGTTGGGATCGGGGATCTCATCGGCGGTAACAATGCATGGTCCGATGGGACAAAACGTGTCAAAGGACTTGCCTAGCCAACTTCCCTTCTTCCACGTAGATCTCCCCTCGCCTCGGGCCGAGACATCGATGAGACAGGTATAACCAAAAACCGCGCTCTTCCACTCGGACTGGGGGACCATCTTCGCTGGTCCTTTTAGAACAATGGCGAGCTCGGCTTCATGCATGAACATCCATGGTTCGTCAAACTCAGGCAGGCGAATGGTGCCACCGGGTCCAACAACCGCATCAGGATTTTTCATAAACATGTTGAGTTCTCTTGGCTCGCGTTGCGCATGCTCCCAATAGTTGCCGATACATCCCAGAACCTTTCCAGGTCGTGGGAGCGGTGGTAGAAACTGCACCTCTTCGACTGCGAGCAAAGATCCGTGAGCGAGACGATCCTCAAACTTTGATCGATATCCTTCGAATCCATCGATAATCGACTCCATCGTTGCCTGGTGCGAATGAGAAGGAGGGATGAGATCCCCAACTCCGACAACTTCCTGTTCATGCAGCAACCCTGGCTGTACAGCACCGTGATGATCGAAAAGCACCAGTTTCATTGTTCTCTCCCCGGAAAGCTACGTCCCCAAAACCTTTTCACCCATGCTAGATAGCAATGAACTGCGCGTCGAAAATATATGCCGAAGCTGCGGGGGACAGGGTCCCGGGCCTGCATTAGCATTCGTCGATGGGACGTCCCCACCTTCGAGATCGTCTACCCGCGCTAGCCCTCATGCCGCACCCCGATGGAAACGGGGGCCTCCGACTCACCATCCCTCAGCCGCGAATTCTCATCAGGCACGCGATCCCGATTGTCATCGAGGGCATCCTCGGTCAGTTCGCAATTTTCTATCTCTCACTTGTTGTCTGGGGATTCCGGACCGCTCTTATCGCTTCGTTGGTGTGGTCATACGGCGCGATCGCCCGTCGGATGTTCCGACATGAACATATCTCGACCCTATTGATCTTGGGAGCGCTGCTCCTCACCCTTCGGACTGGCATCTCGTACGCGACCAAAAGCAGCTTTTTCTATTTTGTGCAACCTCTCGCCGGAACGGTGATCATCGCTCTTGTACTGATCGGTTCAGCCCTTGTGAAACGACCGTTCACTCAGCGGTTCGCCAATGACTTCTGCCCCCTCTCGCGGGAGTTGCTAGCTCTCCCTCGAATACAAGAGTTTTTTGTGCGCGTCAGCTTCTTGTGGGCAGCGGTTCTCCTGATCAACTCTGCGGTTGTCCTTTGGCTCCTGTTGAACTCTTCGATCCGTTCATTTATTCTCGAGCGTTCAACAGTCACCTGGGGTACTACTGCGCTGGCCATCACTGTCTCTATCGTCGGCTTTATTCGAACATTGAGAAATGATGGCGTACATGTTGGTTGGGCGGGCGCTCACCCCTAAGGTTGTTGCAAGCAGGAAGAGCACCGAGCGAGCTCGACCACCGGGTAGACGCACTCACTGGGAGCAGCCTTGTGAAAAATGAAGAGAGTCAGCCGCTTGGCCACGGCGACTCACTGGGAACCTCGGCAGGGACCGATCTTGAACACCCAGTTGAGATCGCAAGTCACGCTGTAGGCGATCCCAATCGATGGAAGATCTTCGCGGTCGTCGGTTCGGCGCTCTTTATGGCATCTCTCGATCTCACGATCATCGGAACTGCTCTGCCAGCGATTCATCGTTCACTTCACGCACCGATCAACTGGACAGCCTGGACTATCACCGCCTCGACCCTCGGAACGGTAGTCATCATGCCGATCGCCGGTGGCATAAGTGATCAGTTTGGACGCAAACGAACATTCATCATCTCTGCAATCGTTTTCACGCTTGCCTCTCTGGCCTGTGGGCTCGCAAGCAATATCTATCTTCTTGTCATCCTGCGCGTGGTCCAGGCACTTGGTGGTGGTGCGTTTATGCCCTCTGCAACGGGCATCGTTGCCGACAGCTTCGGACCGAATCGCGATCGGGCGATCGCTATGTTCACGAGCATCCTTCCTGCCGGCGGGATCGTTGGTCCTGTCCTTGGTGGATTCTTCGTCACCTACTGGTCTTGGCGCGGAATCTTCTTCATCAATGTTCCAATCGGCATCATCGTGATCATCGCCGCCTGGCACTATCTGCCCCGATCGGTCCGTCATGATGTTGGACGTGCTGACATCGTAGGAATCGTTCTGATCGGCTTGACCGTGCTCTCCGCAATGTTTGGTGCGACGATTCTTGGAAGTGCCCATACCAGTCCGAGCTCGCCCGCCTTTCTTGGGTGTGTTGGTTTCGCCCTCCTTCTCGGCGGACTCTTTGCGCGTCATGAAATGCGAGCGAACAACCCGATCATTCCGCTTCATCTCTTACAAGGAAAATCCTTCCTCATCATGGATCTGGTAAATCTCACCTATGGAGCTGCGGTTCTTGGACTAGGGACCCTCGTCCCGCTTTATGCTGAGGACCGTTTTCACATCGCCCCTCTACAGGCAGGAACCGTCCTCGCCGCACGAGCCGTCGGCACGATCGCCGTCGCGGGAATCGCCTCGTTTCTCCTGAGACGAACTGGGTTTCGACTTCCGATGATCATCGGCATGTCAACTATTGCGATCGGAAGCGTCCTGATGTTCTACCGTCCGCCAGGCATTGGGGCGTTCGGTTGGTTGGCATTTACCACCGGTATCACCGGAATTGGCATGGGTGCTGCAATGCCAGCGGCGAACAACGCCACACTCTCCTTCGCCACGGACAACATCGCCGCCATCACTGGGCTGCGAGGAATGTTTCGCTCGATGGGTTCAATCATCGCAGTATCGGTGATGACCGCGATCGTTGCAAGATCATCAGACCCCGGGATGGTTCTTGGATGGGGATTCGCTCTTGTCGCGATTCCGGTTCTGGGAATGATTCCCTTCATCATCTCGCTGGAAGATCATCGCGGAAACTGGTGACCGTTGGTCGGCCGTGCCCGCTCGATTGGGGCACCGGAGCAAGCACGGATCCCCCAACGTCGGCCGGTGCAAATTCATGGGCGTTCTGCCAGCTGGAGAGGGACGAGCCTTACTCTGTCTATTCCCTTTCGCAACTGTCAGCGATAGGGTCCTAGGAGAACGAACGGTCCGGGGGACAAAACTATGGTCACTGTCGAGCAGAACGAACGACTCACCCAGGTAGGTCCAGGCACTCCTGGTGGGGAGATGATGCGCCGCTACTGGCATCCGATTGCACCCACCGCGATGCTCGACGAGAACCCCGTAAAGAGCGTCCGTATCCTCGGCGAGGACCTTGTGCTCTATCGCGACCGCTCAGGAACTTTTGGTCTTATCGGTAAGCAGTGTGGACACCGCCTCGTCGACATGATGTTTGGTATTCCCGATGAGCACGGACTTCGATGCCCCTATCACGGCTGGTGTTATGACGAGACCGGCCAGTGCACCGACACGCCCTTGGAATCTCCCAACTCACGTCTTAAAGACCGCGTAAACATCGGTGGCTATCCCGTTCAAGAGCTCGGTGGACTCCTGTGGGGCTACCTCGGACCACTTCCCGCACCGGTACTTCCACCCTGGGACTTTTTGGTGTGGCCAAACTCCATCCGCCAGATCGGGATTACCACCATCCCGTGTAACTGGCTCCAGTGTCACGAGAACTCTGCTGACCCCTTCCACAACACCTACCTCCATGGCCACTTCTTCAAGTATCAACTTGAACGACTCGGTCTCATTGAAGATCGGGCGAGCGACGAGACCTCACACCGTGCCTTCACCTCAATTCACGGAACCGACCACGCCGATGGAATCGTCTTTGAACGAGACACCTTTGGATTCCGCAAGGGAATCAAGATGTCCAAGGCGAAGGGAGCTGACGCTGACGGGGTTCGATGGTTTCCGTACAACATCTTCCCGTACTTTTCGCGATCGGGAGGTGGCATCCGGACCCAGGTGAACATCCGAGTTCCAATGGATGACACGCACACCTATCACATTCACTATGGGGTCTTCAATGTTCCAGGTATCGAGGCTCCGGTTCAGAACCCGGTGCCTTACTATCGCGCGCCGATCTTTGATGAACAGGGTGAACCAATCCTCGACTATGTCCTCTCCCAAGACATCGCTGCCTGGTGGTCCCAAGGTGAGATAACCGACCGGTCGAAGGAACAGCTCGGAGCCACGGACCTCGCGATCATCGAGTTTCGCCAGATCATTGAGGAACAGATTGCCGCTGTCGAACAAGGCCGGGATCCTCTCAACGTCTTCCGAGATGAGAGCGAAGTGGGAGCCTCAGTAGATTTCACTCCAGCGATCGGTACGTCGGTCAAGTACCTCGCACGCTCGGGGTCAAGTATCGACCGGATCAGCATTGGACGAGCGCTCTTTCACAAGGGCTATTCCAATGACGACGTTGATCGGTACGGTCCGGTGACCCCGTTGATCGCTGACCTCATGCGAGAGGCAGAGGCGCGGCAAGAACAGTCTCGTTAGCTCCGACCACTAGCCCCTTCACTACATCTCAAGCGAGCGATGTCGGCGTTGCCTACACCGCGGCAAGCAGCAGCTTCAACATAAGTGGCGAGGTCTCATAGCGGTACGGGAGCGCATTGGAAGATCCAGGACCAACGCCAATCTCGAGGTGAGGAGCGCTCGAATAGCCCACACTTCCGCATCCAACCTCGGCTACTGGCTGGCCAGCGGCTACTACCTGCCCGATGGAGACCAACGCTGGGAGTGCATGGCCGTAGTACACGTACCGACCAGCTAATGGTCCCCCGGTGATGTGAATAATCGGCGCGTCCGGGCCAAATCCGTTGATGCCCTTGCCGACGACCACACCGGGACCGATCGCAACCTCGATCGCCGCTGGTCCGCATGCGTTATTCACCGTTCCAATATCGACGCCGTCGTCAAGACTCCAATACCCCGACGAAAGCACGATCGCCGAATTTTGAATCGGGAACACAATCTTTCCACTTGCAACAGCCGCATCAGCTGCGCCTCCACTCACTTGTCCGCCTGCCGTGCCAGCAGCAGCGGGAACTACGGCTTGCACGATCTTTGGTCGTAGGGAGGCTTTCACGTGAGCGAGTTCCTGGTTCAACGTGTCCAACGTGCGGCCATAGCTATTTGCAATACCGACGGATCGATAGTGCGCTGATTTCGCTACGTTGAAGTGCTCCTGGGCAACGACCTCCTGAGCAGCAAGTACGGCCTGGTGGCGGACGATCGAGGCCTGGCTTGCCTGCACGGCAGCGACATCGTGCTGCAACTTCCCTGAGGCGATCGAGCTGTAGACACCCTGCTCGGTAAGGCTCTCACCGCTAGTTCCAAATGCGTTCAAAGCGTCTGATTGTCCGCCTTGAGCACCGTTGACATATGAGGCGATGGCTATCTTTCCAAGATCACGGTTGACGCGCGCAATCTGTCGTTCGTCGGACTTGATCTTGCTATTCGTCGCATAGATCGCTCCCCTGATCTGACCAAGTATTGAGGCCGCTTTGATATAGCTCTGTGTCGCAGCATTCTCGCTGGCGGACTTCTGGTTGAGCTCAGCTGCGAGCGCGGCGATCTTCCTCTGCAACGACAAACTCAGTGAGCGCTCAGCGGCAACTGGGCTCGTCGTTGTTGTTGTCGACCGCTTCTGGGTGAGAACGCCCGTTGACGCTCTCGCGGGAGAAGCGAGAGCAACAAGACCAACGATGAGGGCCAGTGATCCACCGAGTCTGGGAGACGATCGAACGATCTCTCCGCCATGTGGGCGCCCTGAGTTCCAAGGACTACAACGATGACTCTGAACCATCTCTGATGTGGGGCGGTGACCGAGCATGTCGCAATGAACGGTAGTGCAGTCGCGCTCTTGGATTGCAAACGGTACGAGACCAACAAAAGTCACAGGCATTTCATCTGAGGGAGCGGCTTTCGGGATGATATTGAGCTCGGTGTGAGCGATAATCGGTACATGGGACTACTTGAAGCAGGCATTGGAGAGGAGCTGGCAGGCTGGCTGACCGAGCAGCCGGTGTTTTTCGTCGCAACTGCTCCACTCGACGAAGGTGGCCACGTGAACTGCTCTCCGAAGGGAAACCGGGGCGAGTTTGCCGTCATCGATCAGGAGAAAGTTGCCTACCTAGACCAGAGTGGAAGCGGCATCGAGACCATTGCGCATCTTCGAGAAAATGGCCGGATAACGATCATGTTCTGCGCCTTTTCCGGTCGACCAAGGATTGTTCGCCTCCAAGGCCGAGGTGAGTTCATCGTGCGAGGTGACCACCGATTTGACGAGTTTGCCAAACACTTTGCTAGCGAGATAGGCGCCGGTGCGCGGGCAGTAATTGTCGCCCATCTCGATCGCATTGCCGACTCATGTGGATACGGCGTTCCGCTGATGAAGTTCACCAAACATCGACCGGCACTTGATGCGTGGGCTGAAAAAGAGGGAGTTGAGGGCATCGTGGATTATCAACAGCGCAAGAATCTCCTCTCTATCGACAATCTTCCTGGGCTTGATCCTCTCGACAACGCAATCTCCTGACCATGGCGAACGGGACCGAACAGCCTCTTTCCGTTCGCGTCGATCGTTATCTGTGGGCCGTACGTCTTGCCGGCTCACGGACCTTGGCGACTGAACTATGTCGTGGCGGACGGGTAAAGGTCAACGGAGCCCGAGTCAAACCAGCGCATCTCATTCACTTGGGCGACCGCATCGCCATGACGCAGGGCGTCTCTCGTCGCGATATCGAGGTGACCGGCCTGATCTCCACGCGAGTGAGCGCGAAGGTTGCCGCCGATTGTCTCGTCGATCATTCACCAACTCCACCGGCGAAGGATACGCGGGCTGCACCATTTGCCCGGGATCCATCGGCTGGACGGCCGACAAAGCGAGACCGACGCCAACTCGATCAATTGAGACGCGGCAATTAGCGAATTTCGCGGATTCACTGGTGTACCCAACCGGTTTCAAGCTGCGGCGTCGCCTATGTCGACACCGGCAACTCGATCTAACCTCAACCAAGAGTGCTGCGCTAGTTGTTTGAGTGCAGCATCTCGTTCAATCCACCCCACGTTGTGCTGTGCGGGCGAGCTTCAACTCGACCCGTCTCGCCGTGACGGAAAAAGAGGAGACCGGAGGCTCCTGAGAGGACCTTTGCCTTCACCACAGTCGTCGCTCCGTCAGCATTCAACGTAACTGGAGTACTTGCGGTGAGGTAGAGACCAGCCTCAATCGTGCAGTAGTCACCAAGCGAGATACCAATCCCTGCATTGGCGCCGATGAGGCAGTGCTCTCCGACTGAGATGACCTCTTGGCCACCACCCGAGAGCGTGCCCATGATGGAGGCACCGCCACCGATATCACTATGCGCCCCGACGATGACCCCAGCACTTATACGACCTTCGACCATGCAGGCGCCGAGAGTACCCGCGTTGAAGTTACAAAATCCCTCCTGCATGACCGTCGTCCCCTCGGCAAGATAGGCACCGAGACGTACTCGATTTCCATCTGCGATTCGGACGCCACTCGGAACGACGTAATCGATCATGCGCGGAAACTTATCCACGCTGTGTACACCGATGCTCTCACCGGAGATGTTGTCAAAGGCAAGAAAAATGTTCATAGCCTCCGGGTCGATTGGTCCTCGATTCGTCCATGCGACATTGTTCAACAGTCCAAAGATGCCATCGAGATTGATCTGACGGGGCTGAACATAACGAAGAGAGAGCAGATGCAAGCGCAGGTAGGCGTCAGTCGTGGTCGTGGGCGCCTCTGTTGGATCGTTGATCACGACCAGAACGGGAACTCGACTTCGTACCTCTCCTGCAATGTATTCAGGATCTTCATCGACAAGGGAACTCATCACCCGCAGAGCATCGATGTTGTTGTGTCCTTCCTCCCCAAGAAAAGGATGGAAACGATCCATTAGATGCCGGAATGTCTCTGCCTCAGTCAAATCAACAGAGGAGGAAAGTTCGTCGATGGCATCTACGAGCACAGCCCACGTTCCATAGTTCTGCCCAACATTTATCGCAATAAAGCGAGTGTCAAGCACCTTGCAACTCTCGCCAACCGCTCGCTGCCAACAGGTCGCTACCCCAAGTGCAAAGGCATACGGCTTGGTGTATCCGGGGCGGCTCTCCACCTCCGCCACAAATTCAGCGAATTCCTCTTTATTTTTCAGGGTGAGATGGGTCGGCATCCCTCCACTCTAGTGTCGACACCCATTTGGACCCATGTTGATCTGGGCTGTAATCGCAACACTGAGCACACGACTCAATGTTCATGGGCGCGGATTACCGTTTTGCCGCGACGCTTGCGCCGATTACATCGCCTTGGGCAATTGAGGGTCGAGTAACAAGCCCATCCGGCGTCGGCCCCGCTCTGAAATTGGAAGCGAGAAAGAGTCTGATAGCTCGATAAAGCCAGACACTCCAGATCTATGACATTCGCGCCGATACCTCGAGACGTGGTTGCGAAGCCACCTCAGAAGGAGTTCCCAACGAAGATTTCGTGCTCAAATCCCATGAGCAATTATGTGTCAGTTATATGTCACCTGATACTCACAAAAGCTGCACCTTTGCTGGCTCAAACACAAATATCCAGCTTAAATCCTTGCTTGATCTTGAGTTCCCTAACCCCAGATATCAAACAACATTACAATTGTTGAGGTCACCGCACTTCAGGGCGAAGAGTCCGGCCTTCTCTCTGCAGTTAATGGACTTGTCGGTCAGCATGGATACACAAATGCGCTGAACCACTACACCGCATTTGTGAAGCTCGTCAACTCCGCGAGCCTGAATGCAACCAACGTTGCCACTTCAGTACTTGCCCAGACGCCTGCTGACTACCCCGGTGACACGCATGTCTTTACCCGTGCAAACAAGAAGCTCCTCAACGCTGACATCGCGCTGGCACACGCCAACTACGACGCAAGTGTTATCGGTCTTGCCTCAGGTGGCTACACCGGGGCCTAGTTTGCAAAACTAAAAGAGCTCAGTTGAATTAGGGGGTCGTCGGCGCACCGATTGAGCTGGCCCATCTCAGTTCCCGGCCGCGCAAGGGGCCCTCTTGTCGCCAGGGCCTCGAAGGTCTAATCTTTTGAATGAGCAGCTCGATAGCAATTTGGGAGATGAGATGTTAGAGATCGTCCGTCCAGAGCCACCCGTTTTTCAAACTTTTGACGAAGAGCGACTCCACCGCAAGCAGCGACTTGCAGCGGCATTTCGCCTTTTTAGTCGCTTCGGCTTCAATGAGGGAATCGCTGGGCACATCACTGCGCGTGATCCCGAGCGGACGGATTGCTTTTGGGTTAACCCCTATGGAATGCACTTCTCCCACGTTCGCGTAAGCGATCTGATCCTCGTCAACCATGAGGGAGAGGTGGTTGAAGGGACACGTCCTGTCAACACCGCTGCATTCGTGATCCACTCCCAAGTGCATGGCGCTCGTCCCGATGTCGTCGCTGCTGCTCACGCACATTCGCTACACGGGAAAGCGTGGTCATCACTTGGACGCCTGCTCGATCCAATAACGCAAGACGCTTGTGCCTTCTACAACGATCATGGCTTCTTTGACGATTACACCGGCGTGGTACTCGACCTCGACGATGGACGGCGTCTCGCTCAGGCACTCGGTGGCCAAAAGGCGGTCATACTCAAGAACCACGGCCTGCTCACAGTGGGCCACACCGTAGACGAAGCCGCGTGGTGGTTCATCGCCATGGAGCGGAATTGCCAAGCACAGTTTCTTGCGGAGTCAGTAGGCAAGCCTTTCCTCATTGACCCAGATGTTGCCAAAATGACGGAGAGTCAGATCGGGACCCCGATTGCTGGTTGGCATTCTTTTCAACCTCTTTTCGAACGCATTGCGCGCGAGGAACCTGACCTGTTCGAATAGCGTCATACGAAGACGAACCTTCACATCGCATCGATTTGCCTGTTGAACTAGCTCTCATTTTGTGGTGCAACGGTCTCGAGTAGTTCCCGACCATTGCAGTCATTCGGACTGATTGCCCGCGCTTTGCGTCAGCACATTGCCTGACTAAGCGACGTTCTCCTCTTTACTTTTTGGATAGAGAAGAAGATAAACAAGGGCAGCGACCACACCACCAACGAGCGGCGCAACGATGAACAGCCAAAGTTGGCTGAGCGAAGTTCCACCCACAAAGAGCGCCGGTCCCAAGCTTCGTGCTGGGTTTACCGAAGTTCCATCGATCGGTATGCCAATAACATGAACGAGCGTCAGCGTGAGACCAATCACAACTCCCGCGACTGCACCATTGTTGCTCTGTCGAGTCACCGCAAGAATCACAAAGACAAACAAGAAGGTAAGAACGACTTCGGCGATGAATGCACCACCCGCTTTGGCCCCAATTATCGAAGATGTACCAAATCCGTCAGTTCCAAGTCCAACCGACTTGTGATAGCTCGACGCGAGGTGAAACATTCCAAAGAGTGCGGCCGCTCCTCCAATCGCTCCGATGAACTGAGCGATCCAGTAACCAACTGCGTCGAAAAAGCTAATGCGCCGCGCAACAAGAAATCCGATGGTCACCGCTGGATTTACATGGCAACCGGAGATCGGCCCAATCGAGTAGGCAAGAGCCATAAGGACGAGACCGAAGGCAAGCGCAGTAGCTACAACTCCGGCGGAGGTGCTCGACCCTACGACCTTGAACCCAAAGGTCAATGTTGCGGTTCCAACGCCAAAGAAAACCAATAGTGCCGTACCAAGTGACTCAGCCACCAACGATCTGACCTTCACAGCATCCCCCTTGATAGTCAGAGACTCCCGCGTGTCTCCTACGACGCGCGCAAGATCGATAGTAAACGAACGATCTCAAACCCGGTGGAATTACCACCGCCTCTTTGCATGGGTGATCGAATCTGACGATCACCCATGATGGTCTCAGATTCCCGCAGGTCAATCACCGTCCACCTGATGGTGCTCAACCCCGCGGCTCTCTTTTTTCGGAAATCGCAGCACTCACTCAATAGGATGGCTTGCTATGAACATTGTCGTTTCAAACGTCAAAGGTGGTGTCGGAAAATCCACCACTGCCATCTATCTTTCAGCAGCGGCAGTACTAAGGGGATATGACCCAGTGCTCCTTATCGATGCCGACCGGCAAGCGTCGTCAGCCGAATGGATCGAGGAGCGGCCAATTGAAGGCGTGACCATGGTCGAGGCACCCTCTGAGCGAACGGTGACCCGGGCGATGACCCGTCACGAAGGCCTCGCTATTGTCGATACCCCTCCAGGCGACGAACGGATTGTGAAGGCTGCAATTGCCTCAGCTGATGCCATCGTCATACCGACGCGTGTCGGCGGTGTGGAGATCTCGCGCGTCCTTGCAACCCTTGAAATGTTGACGCCAAAGATTCCTCATGGGATCGTCATCTGTGCTGCACGACTAGGTACGAACGATCTCGAAGAGACAATTGCCTGGTGGAACGAACAGAAGGTTCCGATCTGGGGCATCATTCCTGAGCGTGTCGGGATCGCAGCGGGACATGAGGCACGTCTGTACCGAGAGGGCCTCGACGAATACGACACCGTTCTGGGCCGGGCGCTTCGCGGAAAAAGATAGACGAACCTCTCCAGTACCCGGTCTATTTTGCGTTAGTGGGCAGATAGATCTTTCGCGTCTTGTGCCACGAAGTGCGATCCACATCTGTGGAAGTGGTAGAAGCTGGCGGCCTAATGACCACTTGCAATTGTCGAGGTGGTGGTCGTTGAAGTGGTCGATGTGGTGGTCGTAGTCGTTGGGGGAGCGCTTTGTAGTCCGAGAGGGACTGTCTCGATGACTCCCCACGGTACGCTCACCTCAAGTCCTCCAATCAACGAATCGCCTGTTGAAGTTGTCGCTCCGGTCGGAATCGATCCGATATGGCGAACAACCCTCTCGCTCAATCTGAGTCCATGCCAAACGATTGCGATGCTTGGACTCGCTGGTTCAAGTCGCGTGAGCTCAGACTCTCTCCCAGGAAGTGTGAGGCTCAGGCCAGAGTCGATGATTTTGTAGGCAAAGAGCGCATGATCGGCTGCAGTGAGCAATGCTTCATCCACATGTGCAGGAGCGATAAGTCCGCCTGGTTGGCCAAGTGTGACTGAGATAACCAGCACCCCTCGGCCGTGAATTCGCCGAAATGCTGCAGTGACAAGGCAGCTCTGCGCCTCTGGAGTCCAGCCAGATTTGATGCCGATAATTCCATCGACTCCAAGTGCTGGGTTGTAGTTGGAGATCTTCCCCGCGACGGGAAGAGTCACATGAGATCGGCGGACAATCTCTCGCACGACGGCACTACCCATTAAGGTCGCAGCAACCTTGGCCTGATCCGCAGCGGTGCTAACTGAAGAGGTACTCAGGCCGCTCGCATCTCCATAGTGCGTGCCCCCTAGACCAAGGGTTTGGACCATTGCGTTCATCTTGGCAACAAATGCATGAACGCTTCCCGCATCCCAGATCGCTAGCAGGTCTGCGATGTTGTCCCCAGATGGGATAAGAAGGCCCTCTAATAGCTGGTATTGGGTTAGTTTCTCGCCAACTGCAACGCGTAGGGTGCTGTCCCCATCGGCAACATCTGCCTTGTAATCATCTACTTCGCTGGCGTTGATCGTAAAAGTTGGACCCGGCTGGCCCAGAGCAAGAGGGTGATCCTCGAGTATCACAACTGCCGTCATGATCTTGGTAAGACTCGCAATCGGACGGGGGCGCTCATTCGGGGAGCTGCCGATGAGACCCACTCCACGTACTGCGACTGCTCCTTGTCCGACCTTTGGCCAAGGGAGTTCTGGCAGTGCTCCGGGTACAAGATGAGATATTTCCAAGCTCGAGATGACAAAGCTCCGGGTGGCCTGGTGCACTTCAGCGCCTGTAGCGATCGAGCCCGTGGAGACTCCAAGAGCCGAAAGCCCCGAAATGAGAAGCAGGGCAACTGCCTTGTTCAGGATCTTTGCCGCTCTTTGTTGTTGAAACACCCTGCCCATGGTACGGCGCGACCAAGGTCTTCGTGGACAGGTTTGGATCAATATGGCTCCCCATTGCCCAAAGAGGGTCCGCTTGAAAACGGCGCATAGAAGGACCGAGATACTCCGAGGATCACTGCCAATTAGGAGGACCCGATGGTCGATGCATGAGCAAGCAGGTGATCTCCTAGAATACAGAGGCGTAAAAATTCTCAGAGTAGGTTCCAGCCTGCGATCCTTCGCAGAGAATCGGTGCCTCATGCGATTTTGATAGGGGCCCAATGCACAGAATGACAGACCGCGCGCGGCGTGACCACGTGGTCGATAGCTGTATCCCGTCCTCCCTCAGAATATTTGTTCCTCTTTTACGTGAATTGATCTAGCGCCATGGGACACTTCACTTCCTTTTTCCGTCGAGTTCTGATCGCTCCCCTTCTCACGGTTGCGACTGCAACAGCTGGGTTATGCCTCGTCTCATCTGTTCCTGCCGGAGCTGCAAGTGCACAATCAAATTCTCAATTGAGTATCTCCTCGATACAGCCAAGCGCAGGGGAAAACGGGGTTCAATGGTCAACGACCATTGCTATTCGGTTCTCGCTTCCTCTCGCAAAGAACCCCGTGTTGCCATCGATCTCTCCGCCAGTCGCTGGAAGGTGGACTAAGCCTTCGCCGGACAGTTTGGTCTTCCAACCAACCGGCTTTTTCCGGCCGGGAACGACCTACTCTGTAACCGTTCCGGGCGGCACCAGTGGCCTCGTTGGATCCGGTGGCCAACACTTCGTACATACGGTCGTCTCCAGCTTTGGGACCGTGGGCGCGACACTGCTGCGTCTCCAACAGTTACTGGCAGAACTTAACTATCTTCCCGTCGCTTTCACACCAAAGGGTGTACATACAGCGAACGCTCTTGCGAAGGAACCGAATAACGCCGCACTCGTCTCGTACTCCCCCGAGGTCGGAGGATTTACTCCGCGATACAAGAACACGCCGCCTCAGCTCATGTCACTATTCAAACCCGGCGTGTGGACGGTGCTCGATCGGAGTGCCATCATCATCTTTGAATCGCACCACGGTCTCAACATCGACGGGAATCCGAGTGGAGCTGTCTGGGCGGCCGTGGCTGCTGCTGTAGCGGCAAGGCAGGTACTCAACAGCGGATACAACTACGTTCTTGTGAGTGAAACTCTTCCGGAGCGGTTAAGCGTCTGGCATAACGGGTCTATTGTCGTCTCTTCACTCGCGAATACTGGCGTATCTGGCGCCAACACGCCGCTCGGAACATGGCCAGTCTGGCTCCGATTCGTGTCAACAACGATGAAGGGTACGAACCCAAATGGGACGAAATACGACGACCCTGGGGTTCCAAACGTTGCCTATTTCTATGGTTCAGATGCGGTCCACGGCTTTGTTCGAGGCTCCTACGGATCTCCCCAAAGCAATGGTTGCGTAGAACTCCCTCCTGCCGTCTCGCAGACTGTCTATGGCTACGATCCCATCGGTACTCTGGTCACAGTCACCACCGGAAAACTGCCAACGTAAGAGGACCACATTGAAAAATGCTGATCGCTGCGGCGGCAAAAGCCAGAGGCTGCTTAACCCGATTGCGACAGTGCTGATCATCACAGGATGCGCGCTCTGGTCGCCATTCATTGTGACCACTGAAGTGTCAGCTTCAGCAACATTGGTGAATAGTTGTTCAACCAATCAAGCAAACAATCTGAACGAGCCAACTCGAGTACGCCAGCTCATTACGGTTGTCAGCCCAACGAAGAGTTCTACCCGAGCGGCAGTCTTGCTGTGGAGTCGAATCGGCAGCTGCTTCCATCAGGTGGAACCTAGCAACGTACTTGTCTGTCGATAGTGGAGCTGTTGGAAAGTGTTGATCCACTCAACCCTTCACCAACCTGGAGCTCGCCTTACAGACCAAAAAAGCGCCGTGGATTGTCATCAAGAATTTTCGTCGCGATCTCAGCCGAGATCACTCCTGATTGTCCGCTCTCCTCGACAAAATCAAGCGCCTTCAACTCCGCCGACTGGTCGGCGTGGGTGTAATCCGTGCCCACGATCAGATTGTCCTCCAGGCCGAACTGCATAACGTAGGCGAGATCTTCATGACTTTGACAGGCAACAAAGATATTTGAATCTCGGAGGAGATTGACATCAACACTGAGCACATTGTCAAGCGTTATCCCTTGCATGTGCTCGCCACGACTTCGAGCAGCAATGTTGGTAAGGAGAAATGGAACCCATGAAACGCCCGCCTCAATAATCCCAAATCGAAGCGTGGGAAATCGATCTACAAGTCCCGAGGTAACGATTGGAAGAAAGGCTTGTACGGCATCGAGCGCAGCAGGAGAGAGTTGAGAACGTCCCTCCGAGCCGGTATGTACGCAGATCGGAATATCCAATGCGCTCGCTGCTTCGTAGAGCGGAAAGAAATACGGATCAGCAATTCCCCTACCCTCGCACTCGACACCCTTCTTAAAGACGCCGACCGCTCCATGTTCTTTTGCCCATTTGAGCTCATTCACCGCCTCATCCATATTGTGCAGTGGAAGCACGGCTACCCATCTGAGACGGCCGTTACTGAGTGCACTACGTTCTGCAATCCACCGGTTGTATGAGTGAGTGAGCACGCGTTCGAGTTCCTCATGGCCGGTAAATCGGCTTCGTATGAAGGTCGTCGGGAAAAGAACTTGAACATCGATGCGGAGTTCATCAAGATGCTCGAGCCGTGCCGCTACGTCAAGTAATTGACTCGTCGCCTCGGTCGCCCCAGTGCGCAAATAGTCACGAACGGGCCGTCGAAGTTCGATACCGTCAGCACACCACTTCAGATCTCTACCGTCAGTCGGCATCGAGATCGGCTTAAATAGCTCATCATCCTTGTCGATGTAGTCCCATGTTGCCTCGGTCTCATCAACATGTGCATCCGCATCAATTCTCATTAATCCCCCTTTTATGCGCTGAGCAACCGCTTGCACGCGCACAATAACTACGAAATCACGAACATGAACGGCCACAGAGTTCCCCCTCCATCGCCGAGGCAGATATTAATCACTATCTCGACGGTCTTCACTGTGCAAGGACGGACAAAACGAGAGAAAACTCCTCTTATTCAAATCTCAAGGTTCACCTCTTTGCTCCTGGACATCAACGGCGCTTCAGGTCGCGCAGGTATGGTGGGTAGATAGGCATCTCTTCAGGTAGTGGTCGGTTGCGAAAAGCCGACAACAATCAAGGTGGTCAGATGACGAACATGCGCTGGGACCCCTCCCAATATTTGACGTATGCAGATGAGCGGGTTCGACCATTTCGTGAACTCCTCTCACGAATACATGTAAAGAACCCGGGATCGATCGTTGACCTAGGTTGCGGCCCTGGGAATGCCACACTCATACTTGCTGCGCTCTGGCCAGATGCACAGATCATCGGAATCGACAACTCACCAGAGATGATCGCTGAAGCGGAATCACTTGAGGTCCCTTCTCGACTTACCTTCCGCGCTGGTGATATTCGGACCTATCGACCAGAACGTCCAACAGATGTGCTTGTGTCAAACGCAGTTCTCCAGTGGGTTCCCGGCCACCTTGAGCTGTTCAAGCTATTGATTGATTCGGTCACCATGAACGGTTGGTTCGCGTTTCAAGTACCCGCAATGGCCAAGAATCCAAGCCATGCCCTTCTCCGTGAGCTTGCCGATGAACCAAGATGGAAGTATCGGTTAGAACCGTTCAATCGATCGCAATCGATTGAGGAGCCGGCGACCTATATCGAGACTCTGACGGATCTCGGATGTGAAGTTGATGCCTGGGAGACCACGTACTACCAGATGCTCCCGGGTGACGATGCGGTTCTCGAATGGACGAAAGGGAGTGTTCTTCGTCCCTACCTGACGGCGCTGGACCCCGGCGAATCTGAGCTATTTCTCGATCGGTACCGTGAGATTTTACGCGAGGCCTATCCGCCACACCCCTATGGAACCGTCTACCCCTTTCGACGGATCTTCGTCGTTGCGCACAAGGTCAAAAAATAAGAGCCGAGAGCCCTCTTCCCCACCTCATTCGAGTTGTCGTAGTGGTCAGCGGGACGCAAAGGCTATACACCTGACCTGCCCATGAGACCCAATGCGACTCGAAGAAACGCCGATTTTCAGATGCCTATACTTCGGCGAGCACTCTCCTGAAGCGGTCGAATGGAGCCCAAATGACATCGCAGCCTCGCACCGTACTTGGCAAAACTGGACTTTCAATCACCCGGCTTGGGTACGGAATAAGTGCACTACGCGCTGCAGATTCTTCCATCCGACCGGATCTGACCTCAGATGATGCAGGGCGCATTCTTAATGAGGTCCTTGATCTCGGTATCAACTATCTCGATACTGCACCCGTCTACGGAATCGCGGAGCAGCTGGTGGGACGATATATCAGCCACCGCCGCAACGAGTATTTCCTTGCCGGGAAGGTTGGTTTTCTCGCTCAAGGCCTTCCCTTGTATGAACCTCGCAACGCCGACGGTTACGCGAAGGATTGGACAGCAAAAGGCGTCCGAGACTGTGTTGAATGGAGCCTCAGGGCAATGGCAACAGACCATCTTGATCTGGTCCAGCTCGCCCGGGCGGCGTCAGTCGATGAGCTCGAGACGACGGGTGCGCTCGAGGAGCTTCTCGCCCTCAAAGAAGAGGGAAAGGTACTTCATCTTGGGCTGACGGGCACCCTCACCGACCTTGATGATCAGCTCGATCGTGGATTCCACGAGACCGTCCAATTTCCCTATTCAGCCTTCCGGCTCGATTTTGGTCCGGCTATCAAGCAGGTCAAGGAGCTTGGTCTTGGCACGATTGTTCGTGGTAGTGGAACAACTAGAAATCGGCAGTTGGCCTCATCACTCCCCGAAACCACCGGCACGCAGGAGCCAGGTTCAACATCTGAACTAGACAGTTTTCTTGCAGCAGGGCTCGATGATCTCCTTGAGGGTGAAACCAAGATCTCGTTCGTTCTTCGCTACACGCTCAGCAATCCGTCGATCGACACCACCATTGTGGGCACCTCGAACCATGACCACCTCATTGAAAATATTGAGGCAGCAATTCGCGGTCCTCTCGATCGAGATGTTTACGAAGAGGCAACTCGCCGGCTCAATCAAGTTCGCTAGGTGCATCACCGTAAGTAGATTCGAACGATGAGAGCGGCTTCGCCAAGATAACCATCGACCAGGGTTCAGCCAAAAAATTGATCGGCCGCGCCCTAGAGCAATGTCTTACTAGACTTAGCAATACCCCCATGTATCGGTAGGTCCCATGCCCCCAATGAGTCCTGTCTCCCCGCACGTTGTTGTGCTCTTCGGCGCCACCGGCGACCTCGCTCGTCGAAAGCTGCTACCAGGGCTTTTCAACCTCTATCGCGCCGGAGTACTTGAACGATGTCGCATCATCGGCACCTCGCTGCTCGATAGCGACACTGCAAAGTTCCGCGTATTCGCCCGCGACGCCTGTGAGGAATCAAGTACTCGCACGATCGACGAGGAGGAGTGGGAACGGTTCGTAAGCCGCTTGAGCTACATCAACTCTGCCAGCGGAGCCCAGGCACTCGCAGACGCTGTTGCTGATGCAGAGGAGATTCTCGGCGGAAGTCCGCAACGACTCCACTATCTAAGCATCCCTCCGGGAGCTGCTCGAGTTGTCCTCAGGGTGCTCGAGGAGGCAAAGCTCGTCGAACGATCTCGAATCATCATCGAGAAGCCATTTGGAACTGACCTCAAATCCGCTACAGAGTTGAACAGCTTTCTTCATGAGATCTTCGACGAGGACCAGATCTTTCGGATCGACCACTTTCTTGGCAAGGAGGCAGCGCTCAACATCCTTGTGTTCAGATTTGCCAATGGACTCTTTGAACCGATCTGGAATCGGAATCACATTGATCACGTGCAGATCGACGTGCCCGAGACACTCTCTGTGGCGGATCGAGCACCTTTTTACGAGGCGACAGGTGCCTTCCGCGATATGGTCGTCACCCATCTGCTTCAGATTCTTGGGTTTATCGCCATGGAACCTCCTACTGCGCTGACACCTGATGCAATTAGCGAAGAGAAGAACAAGGTATTTCGTTCGCTTCGACCGATCGAGATCTCCGATGTCGTCCGAGGTCAGTACGAGGGCTACCGCGGCCTTCCTGGTGTCGCACCCGACTCCGATACGGAGACTTTTATCGCCCTCCGATGCGAGATCGATAACTGGCGATGGGCTGGAGTTCCGTTTTATCTTCGAACTGGCAAACGTATGGCGGCTGGGGCACGGATCATCTCGATTGCATTTCGGGAGCCCCCAAAGAGCATGTTCCCAGCTGGATCAGGTATCGGAGCACAGGGGCCGGATCATCTGACCTTTGACCTTGCCGACTCGTCAAAACTGTCGCTCTCTTTCTACGGGAAGAGTCCAGGACCAGGAATGGATCTCGACAAACTCAGCCTCCAGTTCGCGCTCCATGAGACCGGTCGCGAACGCGATGTGCTCGAAGCGTACGAGCGTCTTATCCATGACGCGATGTCCGGTGACCGCACTCTCTTCTCCAGCGCCAAAGACATCGAGCGACTTTGGGAGGTCTCCGCGCCGCTCCTTTCGGATCCACCGCCTGTCCAGCCTTATGCTGCCGATACCTGGGGACCAGATTCCATGAATGAGATCATCGAGCCTTACCGCTGGAGGCTCCCCTTTGAGCGAGAGTGGCGCGAGTCCAGCTACGTCCAGCGGTAACTCGCTTCGGTCAGCCAGGCGAGAGGGTCTCTACTACGTTGGTGTCGCGGATTGAATCTGTTACATCTTTGGCAGATCCACTGCGAGCCAGAGTGGTGAACGCCCTGATTTAGCGTCCACGTCAGTAGGTCGATTGACGCACTGATCAACTCTGCCAAGATCGGAGGAGAACTTGACGACTGACCTTCCCGATGATTCGAAGGAGCGACCGTTAGTTCGGGTCGAACTCGACGAAGGCATCGCTACTGTTGTCCTCGATCGTCCAGAGGCACGTAATGCAATGAGTGATGAACTTCGCGAACAGATGCTCGCAGTGTTCATCAGACTCGGAGCTGATCCCTCGATACGCGCCGTCATACTTACCGGCGCAGGTCGAGCATTTTGTGCCGGAGGTGATCTCAAGGCGATGCAGTCGCGGATGGCTAACCCTGCTGGCGAGGTCGCCTACGCCGGATGGCTCCGCATGCAAGAGGTTTCGCGCGCTGTTGCGAGACTCCACACGCTGAACAAGATAACCGTGGCGGCGGTAAACGGCCCGGCAGTAGGACTTGGCTGCGACCTTGCACTGTGCTGTGACTTCCTTGTCGCAGGAGGCAAAGCGACCTTCGCCATGAGCTACTTGCGGCGCGGTCTCATTCCCGATGGTGGCGGGAATTACTTCTTGCCCCGCAGGGTCGGATTGGCAAAGGCCAAGGAGCTGATCTTCAGCGGCCGGAGCATCGATGCAGAGGAGGCTCTCACCATCGGGCTAGTTGACCGTCTCGTCGAACAGGACGAGCTTCTCGGGGCTGCCCGGCAATTCGCAAGAGAGATGAGTGATGCGCCCCTCAGTGCCATTGCGCTGACGAAGTCAATCCTCGATCGAAGCCTTGAACTGTCTCTTGATGAGGTGTTCGCATTGGGAGCTGCTGCCCAGGCAATCTGTTACACAACCGATGCTCATCACGACCTCGTCACTGACTTTCTCCAGTCCCGTCGACGTGACTAGCGAGACCGCTGACGCCACAAAAGCATGCGAGGCGATCTCGCATCTCATGCAACCAACGAGCATTGCGATTATCGGTGGATCGGCAGACTTCTCAAAGACCTCTGGCCGGCCGGTCAAGTTCCTCCGTCGTGGTGGTTTCCAAGGACCGGCGTACATTGTCAATCCAAGCCTTCCCCAGGTCGACGGCTACCTCACAGTGTCGAGCATCTCGGAACTGCCTGATGCTCCCGACATCGCCTTCGTAGCTCTCGGTGCGAGAAACGCAGTCAGCGTGATCGGTGAATTGGCTGCCCGAGGAACGGCCGCTGCAATCGTGCTGGCGTCGGGGTTCGCTGACGGTGACAACGAGGGCAAAGCCCTCGAAAAAGCGCTCGTAGAAGCTGCGGGGCCGATGCGGATCCTCGGACCGAACACGCTCGGTGTCATCAACCTCTGCGATGGTGTGATGCTCTCACCAAGCGATGTCCTCGAGACTCCTGGGATGATCGCCGGCGGCATCGGACTTGCGTCCCAGAGCGGAGGAATCATGGCATCGCTCCTCTCGCGAGCATCTGCCCGCGGCATCGGCCTTTCAAAATTGATCTCAACCGGAAATGAGGCAGATCTAGAGGTCTCCGACTGCATTGAATACTTCGCGAGAGATAACACAACCTCAGTGATCGCCCTCTACTTAGAGACACTCCGAAACCCTCAGCGATTTCTTGTTGCGGCACAACACGCTCGAGAGGCTGGCAAGGAGATTGTCTGTTACAAGGTTGGACGATCCGAGGCTGGGGCGCGAGCAGCTACCTCGCACACGGGTGCACTCGCAGGAAGCGACCGAATCTTCGATGCGCTCTTTGCGCAAGCAGGTGTCCACCGCGTCTCTCGCTTTGCCGAACTACTCGCTATCTCTGGCGCACTCGCCACGCATAAAACGGCACCGGGTCGTCGCGTCGGGGTGCTTACAACCACGGGGGGTGCGGGCACCTTGATCGCCGATGCCTGTGGAGCCTCGGGCTTGAGTTTGCCTGCTCCGGGTGAACATCTTCGCGAACAGATCAAGCAGATTCTCCCGAACGCCGATCACGGCCTTTCCCATAACCCAATCGATCTCACATTAGCCGGTGGTCGGCCAGAGGTCATGGGTCCCATAATTAGCTGTCTTGCCATGAGTCGAGACTTTGACGCGCTCATTGTCGTCATCGGTTCCACCGGGGTTGCGCAACCACGACTCGTTGCGGATCCACTGATCGAGATCGCCACACGAGTGGGAGTTCCACCGATATTCGCGTACGTGAGCCCCCACATTCCGGAGGTGCTCCAACGGTTGAACCGTAACGGCGTTCCGGCATTTGATGCACCTGAGGACTGTGTCGCCGCACTCTCGGTGCTCTGCATTGGCTCTCCTGCTGCAGATGATGATCAATCTTCGAGCACCGACCAAACCCCGCCATCGGGATATTTGCTCAATGAAGCGAACGCTAAGGATATGTTTGCGACCTTTGGAATCGCCAGTCCGAGGCGGTCCGTTGCAAGAACCGTCGAAGATATCGATTTGGCTGCGAGCGACCTTCACGAGCCGCTTGTGCTGAAGTTGCTCGCGGGTGAGCTCAACCACAAGAGTGACGTTGGAGGCGTCGTACTCGGGCTTACGCACAGTCAACTTGCCCAAAGCGCTCGCGACATGGTGTTCAAAATTACGGAACATCTTCCTGAGCTCGAGATTGAGGGGTTTCTCCTCGAAGAGATGCACCGTGGTCTCGAGATGCTCCTCGGAATGACCCGCGATCCGCTCCTCGGTGCCGCGATCGTGCTCGGCTCTGGGGGTATCAACACCGAGCTCATCGCTGACACTGTGCTTTCACTGGTGCCGGTAGACCTCGCGGACGCGCGGGCCATGATTGAACGACTAAAGGCAAGACCAATGCTTAGCGGGGCCCGAGGCCAGATCGTCGCTGATATCGAAGCGCTCGCCTCGGCGATAGTACGTTTCAGCGAATTCGTTGTTCACTTTGGCGACCGACTCATCGAGGCAGAGATAAACCCACTGGTCGTGCTTGAAAAGGACCACGGTGTGCTTGCACTCGACGGGCTCGTTCGACTCGAAGGTGCTGTTCCGTGATCCTTCTTGATCCGGCATCTGCTAATAACTCCCCCCTAGAGATGGAGCTGATCGCGAAAATGAGAGGGGCCCCAGCAAATTTGCTGAGACCCCTCCTTCGATTCCTAATTCCGACCTAGATCAAAGAATCAGTCGTTGGCGTAAAGCTCCTCGGGCATATTGGATTTCATCCCTTCCTTCGCGAGCTCAGCCTCAAAGTATTCGCGCACGTAAGGATCTTCGACGCTGTAGCCGATTGAACGTCCACCTTCGCTAATTGTGAGGTTCCCGCTCTTTACAGTCTTTCGCTCGTCCCCGCCGTTGTAGATCTTGACTCCAGGACCGTTCTCAT
>CAIVND010000080.1 GCA_903907185.1 uncultured Acidimicrobiaceae bacterium | reverse complement strand
GACAGCGAGGAATAACCGGTGCCGAAGTCATCGATTGCGATCCGAACACCCAATGCCTTGAGCAACGTAAGGCGAACGATCGTCTCGTCGATGTCCTTCATCAAGGTCGTCTCTGTAATTTCCAAGACGAGCAAGGCTGGGTCCATTCCACTTTCATCGAGTGCACGCTCAACAACTTGCACAATCTGATCATGTTCGAGCTGTCTCGAGGACACATTGACTGACACGGAAAATCGATAGCCGAGCTGCTGCCACATTGCGGCCTGTCGACACGCTGTCTCAATAACCCACGTGCCGATGGGAAGGATGAGACCGTTTCTATCGAGGGACGGAACGAACTCATCGGGATGGATGACGCCATGAATGGGATGATTCCATCGGATGAGCGCCTCAACGCCCGAAATACTGTTTGATTGCAGATCGATAGTGGGCTGATAGGCAAGAAAGAATTGATTCAGTTTCAATGCAGCGCGCAGATCGATATCGAGTTGGCGCCGATCTTGTACCGCAACTTGCATAGATGGCTCGAATAACATCGAACGACGCTTGCCAGCATCCTTTGCTCGATAGAGCGCGATGTCAGCATTTCGAAGCAACTCTTCAGGTGTTAGGTGCTCTCCTATTGCAACACCAATACTTGCCGATACCGATATCGGCTCATCACTTGCTGCAATCTTGAACGGCTGTTGCAGAATATCGAGGATGCGCTCTGCCACAACATCGATACCGGGAGTCAAAGGGTCACTTTCAATGAGCAAGACAAACTCATCTCCCCCGAACCGTCCCACCGAGTCGCCTCCCCGGAGTGCAGTTGAGAGACGACCCCAACGGCGACGAGCAACTGGTCTCCGGCGGAATGTCCCAAGGTGTCATTTGTGTCTTTGAAGTTGTCGAGATCGAGGAGCATCACTCCGGCTGGAAGATGACTTCGGCGTGCACGGGCAAGCATCTGTTCGATCCGGTCGAGAATCAACGCGCGATTTGGAAGTCGGGTGAGTGGGTCGTGAAGTGCCTGGAACTGAAGCTCGTCGGTTCGCTCGTGAACCAGCTCGAGAGCTCGAAATCTTCCGGTACCCAAGATAAAGATGAGGAGTCCTAAGACGATACTGAGGAAAATGCCGCCCATTGCTAGCGCGAGCGCGGCACCGTTGTGGAATAGACCTCCGGCACCGTTTTCGATGAACGTCTGAACGGTCCAGCCGTCATGAAGGTTCGACGTGATGACGTACGCGTTCGCGGTAGTAGTTCCACTTCGGAAGGTAACCGAAGACGTTGCGCTGGCATAGTGGAATGCCACGGCCATCGATGAGTGTCCGGCGAGGGCTGTGCTGAGAAGAATTGCCGGTGCGACACTCATCCCAATCCATCCGACAAAATTCTCACGGCGAGACATCACGGAGTGCGGAGTCGATCCAGAGCGATAGATCGGTACCAGTAGCGACAGCTGCGTAGGTTCATTTGGGACTGTGAGAGGTTGCAACTTTGCGTGACCGGAGTCCCTCGCGGCCAACAGCCCTTGGCCCTGGCCTCCAGCGCAAAAATCGAATCCAGGTGGAAGGCCTTGGCTTGAGCTTTGGACTAAGCCGCTTGTGCTGCTCACTCCAAGAACGGCAAAGCAGTAGTAACTCCGCTTCCCCGGAGGCACTATGGCAAACGCTGCATTCGAGCCGCTGATCTGCGAGATGGGCGTGCGCGCTGCAAACGCCGGCACCTGTGCTGATTTGACGATTACGACATTGCCAAAGCCTTTGAGTTCTCGGTAACGCTGAACTGCGTTGATACCGGATGTCCATTGCAGCAGCTGTGCCTCCGACGCGTTCGGATTGGTGAGGAAGAACTCCTGCAGGCTCGCCACAAGATCATCTTCATGTTGGATAGCCAGCTTGAGCGTGGCGGCAACTTGGTTCGATGATTCAACTGCTGTTTTCTTCGACTGCTGAGATGCGCTGTGGGCTACGGCGACCGCTGCGACGATGGACCCGACCAAACCGAGAGCGATCAGCGCAATCGCTGAGAGACCCCAGACGAGGTGAGTCGACCGCGAGCGAACCCGATTTCGCGTATCCGCCGACTGAACTTTCGATGAATCTAAGGACACGTGTCATAAATCCAGTGATAATCGGCCGTGAAAGGAACTCCGCCAGCCAACCCATCTTCAGCACTCCGATGCCAGCGACGATCAATCCGACAAGGACCGCGAGGATACCGATGAGATCGATATAGCTTGCCGATGATGTTGAGGCGATGTGTGCAATTCCAACCGCGAAGAGGGGCGCGATTGTCGAGTCCGCCCCAACCGACATCTGTTTGCTTGAACCAAGAATGGCAAAGAGAACGGACCCAGCGATGAACGCAAAGAAACCTGCGATCACCGGCATGCCAGCGAGCCGAGCGGTCGCCAGCTGCTCCGGGACCGTTATGGCGAGAAGTGCGAGGGCGGCGAAAAGATCTGCCTTGAGCGCCGAGGCTGAGTAACTCGAGAGATCTTGAAAGAGCCCAAATTTCGATTTAACCGACGATAACGAGACATTTGGGGTCTCTACGCCTTTAGAGAATACAAGTGACCAGTCACGACGTTTGCCATCTCTCAAAGCGACCACGTCACGATCCGGCAGGGTATCTTTGCGTTCTCATCGACCCAATAACTCGCACAGACGCGATGGTAACCATCGGCGATTACAAGAGCCCGATCTCCAAGCGCAACTCCGCGAACAAGCAGCACCGGGGAGAGGAGTCGCCCCTTCTCAATCTTCGCAAGGTCTCCGGCAACGTGTTTGTTCCGCTTATCGAGAAGTTCGAGCTGACTCGCTCGGAGAAGATCTTTCGCCTGATAACTCTCGTTTTTTGCCTCTTGGAGAGCGAGTGCGATCTGTGTGGCAACTGCATTATCACAGAGCAGGCTGAGGTAGGTCTGGGCCGCTGGAAAATCATGTTCATCAGGTTCTTGCTTCCAGTGCTCCGCCCTCATGGATCCTCACCTTTCTCCGAAGCCCTAT
>CAIVND010000079.1 GCA_903907185.1 uncultured Acidimicrobiaceae bacterium | reverse complement strand
TGGCAGCGAAGGATGAGTTCTCGTCAGGGGAAGAATCAGCACGAGCCATCTACCATGAACTAGGACGCGTCGTTGCTGATCTCGGTGCTCTTGAGCGTCTCTGGGTGCTCTTTGCCGATCGACCCGATGTGACGTTCCCAGATCTCAACCTAGAGAGTTGGCCAGACCGTGTGATCTTTGCCGCTGAGGATCGCGGTGGACCTGAGTATCACGTTGCTTCGCTAAATCCAGCAGTCTTCGCTGGTCACGTGGCAGCAGGCATCGCCTCGCTCTGCTCCATTTGGGCCATTCAAAACACCGGTGAGGTGACTGCAGTTTCGAAGATTCTTGCCAACGCGGATGGTGGGATTGCAGACATGATCTGGCTGGTGCGGCAATTCACTCGAATTCTCGAGTTTCCGGCGCTGCGTGACGGCCTCCTTGCGGGGATCAAGCTCGATCCGTGGTTGTATCCGAATCCCTCGCAGGAGCAGTTCGAACGCATCTCGCTCGCACCGAAACTCGATCTCGTCGCATCGACGTTCGTCGCCAAGTTCCCGGAACTGAGCCTTGGCCGACCTGACCTGCTTCCAGAAGATGACCCGGTTGTGGTCGTTAGCTTGGTAGAGAAGTTTCGCCGTGTCTGGTCTTACGTCCTCACCGAGTTGGAGATGCGACCAGTGGAGATGCTCGACAATGCTGCCGCCAAGGTCTACTCCCGTGCTGCCACGCTCCTTGAAGGAAAGTTCCCTGAATCAGGTGTTCGAGTTCGAACGTGGAAGGAGATTGGATCTCCCGCTTCGCAGGTGTCTGACATCACGAACGAGATCGCCCTCGCGCAGTCGCAGCGACTCATCCAAGGCGATATGGGTCACGTCTGGTCGCCTTACATCCAGTTGGCATTCTCGCTACTCGACGGGAATCCGGGTGAGGGCACTGAGATTGTCCACGATTTGCTTTTCCAGACCGTCCAGGACCTCCGAAGCATCACGGGTGTGCCCAACGAAGTCGTGCTCGATCCGTGGGCAACTCCAACGATTTCCTTACCTGATCGATCAACGCCACCATCGACCGCTGCGGTTGCTGAAGGCGAGGAAGATGATGAGCATGCATCGCAGATGCAGGCTCAATCTGCGACGTCGTCCAGTACGGACGTAGGTATCGTAAATTCGGCGATTTTCCCAGCAGACCTTTCATTCACGGGAAGGGTTCGTTCGCTCATCCAAGGCGATTGGGATCGTGCAGTTGAGACGGTAAAGAAGATCGAGGAGGACCGAGCTGCACGCGGCGACGAGCCAACGGCACCAACTGAAGCGGAAGACGCCGTGGGTACGAAGCGAACAGGTCGCTGGAACCTACTGCGCACCATCTTCCTGCTGCTCCTCGCGATTGGAGGATCGGGGTACTTCTTCTTTGTGAAGACCCACCATGCGGTGATTGGCTGCCTCGTCATCCTCGCCATCATCATCACCGCGCCGTTTTGGATGATCTTGGCAGTTTTCCGAGGTTGGCGGAGGGTCCTCAAGATCCAGCACGAGCAGCGAGTCGCTGTTCGGCGTAAAGCAAACGAACTCATTGCCGAGGTGCACGTTCGCGTCGCGAAGAATCGGCTTGATTGGCGCCTCCAAGAGATTGACGACTGGAATGCAATTATCGGCATGGTGGTGCACCATCCCTTCGAGATCCCGACAGTCACGGCTGAGGTTGATGATGATCGAGTCCGCGGATTTGGCTTCCCCTCTTCGGTACAAATCGGCAGCGCTGTGGTCGAAGAGGCTCGGCTCCACTCCTTACAGCGGCGGTTTTCGACGAGCGTCTACCGCCCTGGCTGGATTCGAGCTCGATATGAGAAGCTGGCCCGCGAAGCTGGCCCGGAGATCTTGGAGATGCAAGCCGAAGAGGGGCAGGCGACGATGCGGGCACTTGAAGGCGATGTCTCGCACGATCCTGAGTCCCCCCGACGTCGCTTCAAAGCCATCGTCGAGCGTGAACTCCAACGAGAGGTTGGGGAATCCCTGCTCGAACAAGCAGACTCTTTCGTGGCAGAGCGTCCGCTCAGTGACCTCACGACTGAGGTGACGGTGAATACTCCTGGTGGCCGAACCACAGTGACCAACGTCGACGACTTCTTGCGCCTTGACAACAATGAGGTCCATCCCAAAGGGGCGGTGTTGCAATCCCACTGGAAGGTGGGTGTACCTGAAGACAGATCATCGATTGAGGACCAAATGCTGTTCGGAGTTGCGAGTCGGGCTGAGGTCCGTATCGGTGGCGATGGCAGCCGGAATGTCCCGCGGATTATCGTCAACCGGGTCGATCGGACAGGGAAGATCAGTGGCGCGGGTCTAGTGCTGCTCGAATCAGAGGAGACGGCTTATCCCGAGGGAGTTCCTGAGCAACCAGATGCACCTCCAATCGAGGATGATCACCAAGACGGCCCAGGGGCGTAAGCGAGGTACGACGAGGCCTCACTGCGTTCCTCCGACCCCTAGCGAGGTGAGGGTTGCCATGAGCCGCCTCCCGGTGGTACCGTGAAGGGTTGGCGCGGTCCGGGTCTCTGTGCGCGAGTTGGCGTCGATACGAGCAGAAGAGTGATGGCGACCCAGGACTCGTATCATCGGGTTCAGTGAAGCCGGAGACACAGCCCTCCGTTCACTCCACCAAGAGTTCCCCTTCGACCTGAGCGAACGTGGTGGAGAGGTAACGAAATCAGATTGGGACAGGTCCTCTCTCCACCATGAAAGGTCCTTCATCTGTGGTCGAGTGTGGTCATATGAGCGGGAGAGAAGTCCAGTCTGAACCCGCCAACAGGCGAAATCTCATGGGTTAATATGCTCTTTGACTCATTGGTATTTCCCTAGTGATCCCTTGAGACTCTCCTTCGAACTTTGCTCATAGCCGACTCGCCCAAGGCAGTGGCCTTTGCTAGCGATGCGTGAAGTGCTTCTAACGATGATGCTTTTGCTTCGGTGGCGACAGTCCGGGATTCTCCAGTAACGCTTGTGACCTCTAGGGCAGGATGCGGAGATCCCCTTGAAATGAGCCACGGTTGATGAGAGTCCCGATGCTCCCTCGTGGAGCGAGAGGATGTCACCGTGAAAAGAAGGCACCACACCCCCGAACAAGTCGTTCGCA
>CAIVND010000078.1 GCA_903907185.1 uncultured Acidimicrobiaceae bacterium | reverse complement strand
TAGTAGCCGGTCCACTCGCCAAATGGACCCTCCGGTCGACGGCGGTCGGGGTAGAGCCAACCCTCGAAGGCAAGTTCGCTGTATGCGGGGATTGGGAGGCCGGTGTCCTTACCCTGAATCACCTCAACGCTTTCGCCGAGAATGGCACCGGCGTAGTCGAACTCAGAGATGCCAAAGGGAATCTCCGTCCCCGCAACGACGAGAAAGACGGGATGTTGGCCAAAGGTTCCCGCGATTGGTGCCCGACCCTCGCGTTCGAACCACTTTCGGATGTGTTGTGCGCCATGCTTGCCGGCCTCAATGTTGATCGAGAGGGCTTTGCCCTCATCTTGAAGCTGAACCCGGTAGGCACCAACGTTGATGACATCGGTTTCGGGATCGATCGTGACGATGCCACAGCCGGTGCCGATGTACTGGCCGCCATCACCCTCATGCCAAAACGGCGAGGGGAACTTGGAAAAATCAACCTCGTCACCCTCAAGGATGTTTTCGGTGATCGGGCCAGAGGTAACCACCTTGGCGCGGAAGTTCTCAGCATTAAGCGCCCAAGAGCCGGGCTTGGAGCGCAGTGCCTCAACAAGCTCGAGGTCGTCGAGCTCACTGCCAAGGCCGAGGGCCATTCCCATCAGCCTTGGATTGATCACGCTTCCGGCAAGGACACGACCGCCATCGGGATAGCCAACGAGATCTTCGAACAGCAGTGCCTCGGGGTGAGCGCGACGGTAGTTGAGATGGCAAGCTGCCCCAACCTCAAGATGTGGGTCGGCGCCGGAGATGTGGCGCAGTTCGCCCATTGATTCGGCCTCAACGAGCCACTGTCGCAGATCAAATATTGACATTTATTCCGTCCAAACTCTCGCTACGTCGCGTCGTCCCGGCATCTTCAAGAGGGTGGCGGGCACCTGGAAGGAAGGACCTCTCCGAGGTGGAATCACCAATTCTCCATCCATTTTGCTAGCACAGGATGGCTGGAACTACACGATTTCTTATTCTTGCAGTTCAGGCGGATCGCGAAGACAAACCGTTTGCTAGCTCAGGAGATTCCAATGGGTCTCTCGTTGTCGGGGACATCCCAGAGGGCGAGATGGCGAGGCGAAATCGTGCAACTCCCGCTCAGATCTCATTGCAAAATTGCGGTGGAGTTATGGTACCGTCATCATTTTATGCAATCGGGGGCCGCAATGACCGTACGGAAGATCGATGCGTTCGCGCATATTTTGTCCGAGCCAGTTTTGGCAAAGCTCCAAGACGTTATGCCCGGATTTTTGAAGTCGCCGAACTTCACCTACCGGCCTGCGGTGGCGGACATCGCCGTGAGGCTCGAGATGATGGATCGTTTCCCCGGTTACGAGCAGATCCTCACGCTCACGGGACCACCACTGGTTGATTGGCTTGACGACAAGGGTGCCGGTGAACTGGCGCGGCGCAACAACGACTCGTTCGCTGAGCTTGTCGCGAAGTATCCCGATCGGTTCACCGGTTTTGCTGCAGAGGTCTCGCTTCCCAACGTTGAGTTCGCAATTGCTGAGGCAGAGCGATCGGTAAAGGATCTCGGTGCTCTTGGTGTGCAGATCTATACCAACGCGAAGGGCCGTCCACTCGATGAACCGGAGTTTCTTCCCTTCTTCGATGCCCTCGACGGCCTCGGCGTCCCGATCTGGATCCATCCAGCTCGCACCGCAGCATTCCCTGACTATCTGACAGAAGAGACCTCGAAGTACTCACTTTGGCAGAAGTTCGGATGGCCCTACGAGACCGCGGTGTGTATGGCGAGGTTGATCTATTCGGGGATCTTCCGCCGCCATCCCGACCTCGCAATCTTGACGCACCACGCGGGTGGGATCGTCCCTCACCTTGCTGGCCGTCTGACGCTGCATCATGAGGACGAGATCATGCGTCGAAGCCAAGGAATCCCCGAGGACTTTTCGGCCGAGGAGACCATGGCTGCCTATCAGCATTTCTACGGGGACACCGTGTTCTCTGGTGCTCATCACCCACTCGCCTGTGCGCTCGAGTTCTTTGGAACCGATCGCCTTCTCTTCGCGACCGACACGCCCTATGGCTCAGAGGGTGGCGAGATGTTTATCCGCGAGACGATCTTGGCGGTCGAGGAGCACGCAGAGATTGCTGCCGCGCTGTTTCATGAAAATGCGGAGCGGGTGCTCAACATCCCGAGTTAGATCCGAAACTTCACTCTTCGAGGACCGTTGGTCTTTTAAGACCACCGATCGAAGAGTTTGTGTTCGATAGCAAAGAGATCGAGGATCTTTCCAACACTCTGTGAGATCAGATCATCGATTGTCGCCGGACGATGATAAAAGGCTGGCATCGGCGGGCAGATTATTCCGCCGGCCAAGGTGACTGTCTCCATGTTCCGAATGTGGATGAGGTTCAGTGGTGTCTCGCGCGTCGCCAGTACGAGCCGACGACGTTCCTTTAGGCACACATCAGCTGCGCGCGAGAGAAGGTCTGAGGAGTTACCAGTTGCAATCGCAGAGAGCGAGCGCATCGAACAGGGAACGACGGCCATTCCAATGGTCTGAAATGATCCAGACGAGATCGCCGCCGCGAGGTTGTGGCTGTCGTATACGACATCAGCGAGTGCAAGAATCTCATCGAGATCTGACTCGGTTTCAAGCGAGATCGAGGTCTTTGCACCGTCGGACATAACGAGGTGGACCTCGACGCTCTGCAACTCGCGCAGAGCTTCAAGCAGTCTGATCCCGTACTGCGGTGCGCTTGATCCGCTCATACCAACGATCAGGCGCGGCCGTCCGGTCAGTGTCATGTCCGGGTGGCCTTCGGTTCGAACTTGAACGGCGTGGACGCTTGGATCATCTGGTTTCCCGTCATGGTCGGGCTGTATGTCACCCGAGGTGAACTTTGACAGCCTACTTATTGCAGACTGAAGTTCCTTAACCCGCGATGGCCGTCTTGATGATCGATGCGGGATCGGCGTCAGCGCCATCGCCGGTCCACGCAATGAATTGATCGGGCCGAACAAGGATCATCGAAGATTCGTACTTCGTACGCGGGCTCTCATAGGTGTCCCGAATGACCGTGAGTGGAACACCGTGGATCTTGGCCTGAGCCTCAAACTCAACCACGACGCCGTCGGATGCGTCAAAGGCCAAGAGGGTGAAGTTCGGTCCAAGTTCTTCAAAGATGTTGCGACCGGAGCTGAGGAGCTGAGGCGCGAGGTGGTGACCAGGACGAGCCTTCAGTAAGTGTTCGGAGTGGACTCCGGTCTCCCCACCTTCTGGATTGATCACAATCGATGAACCCTGGTAGTTCACCTCATAGTTCGAGGCATCATCGGTGGACTCCACCAGCTCTGCCCATGCAGCTTCAAAGTCCGCGAGGTCAAGCTCTGGGTTGTGCTGATTGAGCCACCTTCCCTCCGCTTGAATTCCTCCAGCGATGACGTCCTCACCAGTCTGGAGAAATATCGGTCGACGCTCTTCGTTGTAGGTATCGAGAAGTCTCTCGCCACCCCAGCCGTCAAGCCGAGCAGCGAGCTTCCATCCAAGGTTGGTGATGTCCTCAAGACCCGAGTTCAGGCCGAACCCGCCATAGGGCGGGTGGCTGTGTGCAGCGTCCCCAGCGATAAAGATCCGTCCTTGACGGTAGGTATCAGCTACCTCAACCTTGAGATTCCAAAAGCCAACATGATCGAACTCCACTGCAAACTCCGCGCCCACCGCGTCATACATCATCGCCAAGAGGTGCTCAGTGTCACCTGGAGTGGTTCCCGGATCAACTGGAGCATGGAAGAAGAAGGTGCCCGCCTCAACTCCCACGCGACCAAAGAACTGCCAAGCACCGTTGTACTTGGGTTTCATGATTCGGAAGGTGGTCTTTTCGCCGAACCGTTCGAAGATCTTGTTGAGCTCAGGAGATTTGAAGACGACAAGGCACATGCGATAGCCGAGATCGGTGCCGTGTCGTTCGGTGCCAGTCTTGACGTTCGTGATGGAACGAGTTCCGTCGCAGCCAACGGCGTAGTCGGCCTCAATTTCGACATCTTCGTAGGGCCATTGCTCTGCGGTGGCCCCGACGCGGACTCCCGTTTCATCTTGCTCAACGGATTTGACGGTGTGCTCCCAATAGAACGTGACATTTTCGATCTTGGCGGCGCGTGCACGTACGACCTGTTCGGTGAGGTACTGAGGCAGCCGCTCGTTTCGCTCGAAAAAGTACTCGTCTAACTTGAGTCGCGCCTTTCCCGAATCAAACCAGTAGTCGCTCAACGCATTTCCGAGGGCGACAATGCCACCGATGTAATAACCCGGCGGAAGAACCCGTGCTTTACGGATCTCCTCAACGCAGTTCCAAAAATAAAAGTGCTCAAGTGAGCGGTGGGTTAATCCCTGGCCCTTTGGTATGCGGCCAACATCTCGATGGCGTTCGACGACTGCGACCTCGATGCCTCGTTGTCCAAGTTCAATCGCGAGCGACACGCCGACTGGACCTCCGCCGACGATGACAACTTGATAGCGCTTGCCCATCTAGGTCCCTCCGTAGTCCGCGAACGATCAACTTTCCGTTGAAATCTGTCTGTGCAGCTCACCGATGAGGAACGCCCCAAGTGCGTACCTTCTAGCGCGGCAACTGTTCACGATAGCGGTATTTAGGTAGGGTAAGGAAATGTCCATTCAGGAGCATTTGTCCTCCTTTGTTGCAATGATGGGACAACTGCCGTGAGAGTTGGCGGGCGTATCTTGGAGTCGGTTGATGGCCACAGAGTCTGAATCGCCACTTTCGCCAATCCCACCGGGGAAGCGAAAGACATTCAAAAAGCGCGCTCCATTGATGCGCGAAGATGACAACTCCGGCTCATCGCGTGGCGTCATCTTCTCGATCTGCGGGGTTGCACTGTTCATGAGTGCAATGGATGCGACGATTGTCGCAACAGCGCTTCACACGATCGACCACGATCTTCATGCCACGATCAACTGGGCTGGATGGGCGATCACGATCTACCAATTGGGCTCGATCTTGGCGATGCCACTTGCGGGGAAGATCTCCGATCAATTTGGACGTCGAAAGGTATTTCTCTACGCGATCGTGCTGTTCACTGGATCGTCGCTGCTCTGTGGATTCTCAACCAATATCTATATGCTCGTCGCACTTCGAGCTGTACAGGCGGTCGGCGGCGGAGCCTTTATGCCATCGGCAACTGGAATCGTCGCGGATCGTTTTGGGAAGGATCGTGACCGAGCGCTCGGAATGTTCACCAGCATCTTCCCGCTCGGCGGAATTGTCGGTCCGATCTTTGGCGGCCTGTTTGTCACCTTTTGGACGTGGCGCGGAATATTTTTCATCAACGTACCAATCGGGATTGCGCTCATCTTCTTGGCGCTGAAGTACATTCCCGAATCACCTCCAGTTGCTAAACGAAAGGCCGATCTGCCCGGCGTCATGCTGCTCGGAATGGTGATCTTGAGCGCAATGTTTGGGGTAACGCGACTTGGTTCGGCGGGTACGAAGTGGACCGATCCAATGGTGATCGTGCCCGAACTTGCCGCTCTTATCTTCCTTGGTCTGTTTCTGCGGCACACTGAGCGTGCCGAGCAACCCTTCATCGCAATGCGTTTATTGCGAGGTCAAGGCTTTGCGGTGATGAACTTCTTGAACTTCGTCTACGGCACCTCGGCCCTTGGTTTTGGCGCGCTTGTTCC
>CAIVND010000077.1 GCA_903907185.1 uncultured Acidimicrobiaceae bacterium | reverse complement strand
GGTGGCGGACCCTCTGGCTCTTCGGCGGCGTACTGGCTTGCAAAGGCTGGGCTCAAGGTGCTCTGTGTCGAAAAGAAACATTTTCCACGCGAGAAGACCTGCGGGGACGGCCTGACACCTCGGTCCGTTCGCCAACTCTATGAGATGGGCCTTAACGACAAGCTTGGCGTGCATCACCGATACGAGGGGCTCCGGGCGATCGCATTTGGAAGAGAGCTCGAGATGGCCTGGCCGAGCCACCCTGACTTTCCAAGTCACGGCTTTGTCGTGACCCGCCACGACCTTGACAAGATGGTGGCAGACCATGCTGAGGCTGCTGGAGCGGTTTTCTGGCAGGGCGCTGAAGCGGTCGCCCCACTCGGCCTCGAGGCTGGTAACGGCGGCAAAGTCGAGGGAGCGTTGATCGCGGACAATGATCACGGCACAACCTGCGAGGTGCGGGCAAAGGTCACGATCGTCGCAGACGGTGCCAACTCGCGTTTTGGTCGAGCACTCGGTGCCTCGCGCAACCGAACGATTCCGCTCGGCATGGCGATCCGTGGATACTTTTCCTCTCCGCGCCACGCTGATAATTACATCGAGTCACATCTCGATATCCGTGATTCAGCCGGCGATGTTGTGCCCGGGTATGGCTGGATCTTTCCGCTCGGCGATGGACGGGTAAATGTCGGGGTCGGGATTCTCTCCACCTTTGACAAATGGAAGTCGGTGAACACCTCCAAACTTATGAACTCTTTTGTTGACTACGCCCCCAAGTCATGGTGTCTCAACGAGGCAACACAGCTGAGCGCACCAACTGGAGGCCGGCTGCCGATGGGATTGTCGGTCGGCCCTCATGTCGGACCCGATTACATCCTCATAGGCGATGCGGGTGGGGCGATTAACCCCTTCAACGGCGAGGGTATTGCATACGGGTACGAGACCGGTCGTATTGGTGCTCGGATCGCAGCCGAGACGGTCGCCTCTGGAGATCTCAGCCATCTCAAGACCTATGACATCGAACTCGAAGCAACCTATGGCCTGTACTACAAGACAGCCGCCAAGTTCATGGTAGCGATGGGTCGCCCAGAACTTATGGGTCGGCTCGTCGCTATGGGAATGCACTCCCAATCAGTAATGGAGTGGCTCCTACGGATCATGTCGAACCTTCTCCGGGAGGACGAGCACGGCCCAGCTGAGCTTGCCTATCGTGCGTTGGCTGGGCTAACGAAGATGAAGACAGCAAAAGCAAATTAGAACGTTCCCAGTGTTTCACCGGAAACAGAGGAGTCCTTCCATGATCTATCGCAGACTTGGCAACTCTGGGCTCAAAGTCAGCGCGCTCTCGTTTGGAACATGGGTGAACTTCAATAAAGAGCAGAGTCTTGACGACGCCGTTGCCTGCCTGAGCGCGGCCTACGAGGGTGGCATGAACTTCTTTGATTGTGCGGAGACCTACGCGGCAGGTGAGGCCGAGACGATCCTCGGGCAGGCGATCGGCCAACTTGGCTGGAGACGAAACGACTACATCATCTCCACGAAGTTTTTCTTTGGGATCGATGGCGCAATCAACTCCGGCCACACCTTGAATCGTAAATACCTCATGAGTGCGATCGATGGATCTCTTGCCCGACTCAACCATGACATGGTCGATCTCGTCTTCTGCCACCGACCAGATGCTGAAACACCAATCGAAGAGGTGGTCTGGGCCATGTCTGACATCGTGGCTTCCGGCAAGGCAATGTACTGGGGCGTCTCAGAGTGGCCGGCAAAATCGATCCGCAAGGCCTACGAGATAGCGGAGCGATATCGCCTGCGAGCCCCCATCATGGAGCAGCCGCAGTACAGCCTCATCGCTCGCCAACGAGTTGAACGAGAGTACAAAGATCTCTACAAGGACTTCGGGATGGGACTCACGACATGGAGCCCACTTGCCTCTGGCGTCCTGTCTGGCAAGTACCTCGACGGAATTCCAACAGATTCTCGTCTTGCAACGACCAACCAACGACGAGCCAATGCTCGAATCCAGGATGAATCATTAAAACTCGCCATACGCGCTCTCCAACCGATAGCGAGACAACTTGGATGCTCACTCTCCCAACTCGCAATCGCCTGGTGTCTAAAAAATCCTCGTGTTTCAACGGTGATCACGGGAGCTCGTAATCCTTCACAGGTTCAGGAAAACATCCGCGCGCTCAACTTTGTAGATCGACTTGATGATGAGATCATGATCAGAATCAATGAGATCTTTCCAAGGACTCCAACCTTCGCAGACTAACTACAGCTCTGCAGCAACCTTTCGGGCAGCACGACTAGCTGCCTCGATCGTTCGTTCGATGTCTTCGTCACTGTGTGCCGCTGAGACAAACATCACCTCGTATGCGCTTGGGGCTAGCGAGATATTTTGCGCAAGCATTGCTTGGAAAAATTTTGCATAGATTCCATTCTTTGCGGCTCGCGTTGCCCCTTCAAAGTCAAGAACAGGTCGATCGATGAAAAACAATGCCGAGAGGGTTTGGACACGCGGGGTCTGAACTGGCAGCCCTTCGCTACTGATGGCATCGTGAAGTCCATCGACAAGATGAGCGACTCGACGATCGATCGACTCATAGATCGATTCGTCAAGTAGCGAGAGAACTGTCAAACCAGCCGCCGTGGCGAGAGGATTCCCTGAAAGTGTCCCCGCCTGATAAACCGGGCCGCTCGGTGCGAGCTGGCTCATGAGATCGCGAGAGCCGCCCAGAGCCGCGAGCGGGAGACCACCGCCAATCACCTTGCCAAGTGTGTAGAGATCGGCGGTAACACCGTACAGACCGGCCGCGCCAGAACGACCCAACCGGAAACCAGAGATGACCTCATCGAAGATCAAGAGTGCGCCAGCTTTCGTGCACTCCGCGCGCAGTGAGGAGAGGAATGTCCCACTCGGCGCAACGAGTCCCATATTTGCTGCGACCGGCTCGACGATCACGCAAGCAACATCCGAATCGATCGTCGGTACTTGGTTATATGCAGAAACCAAAGTGTCCGCGACAGAGTTCCTGGTAACCCCTGCGGAGTCTGGAAGGCCAAGAGTCGCAACCCCACTTCCCCCCGCGGCAAGAACTGCATCGCTATGTCCGTGGTAGCAACCGGCAAACTTGATAATTCGATCACGTCCAGTCACTCCCCGAGCAAGGCGAACTGCCGTCATCACCGCCTCAGTTCCAGACGAGACGAGTCGCACCATTTCAACTCCTGGGACCGAGTCGGCGATCTGCTCAGCGAGTTCAACCTCTCGTTGCGTAGGAGCTCCGTAGGTCGTACCCTCGCGCGTTGCTCTCTCGATCGCCTCAATTACCTTTGGGTGAGCGTGCCCGAGGATCGATGCACCCCATGACTGAACAAAGTCAAGATAAGTATTTCCATCAACATCGGTGATGTTGGCGCCACTCGCTCTGGCAACAAAGAAGGGCTGACCTCCAACCGATTGAAAGGCGCGCACCGGTGAGTTCACTCCGCCAGGAATGACTCTCTGCGCTCGCTCAAAAAGGATGGCGCTTTCTCTGTTTGGTAGTCCGCTATTCATCTCAGTTATGAGCGCAGTCGAAGGGCGATCTCTGCCGCAAAATAGGTCAAGATTTGGTCAGCTCCCGCCCGTTTGATAGCGGTGAGTGTCTCGATCGCGGCACTCTCACGGTCCAACCATCCGTTCTCGGCAGCCGCGCAGATCATGGAATACTCACCTGAAACTTGATAGGCAGCGACCGGAACGTTGAACGTCGACCGCACCTTGGAAATGATGTCAAGGTACGGAAGTGCTGGCTTTACCATGACCATGTCCGCTCCCTCGGAGATGTCGAGGGCGACCTCTCGAAGCGCCTCACGGCTATTTGAAAAGTCCTGCTGGTATCCGCGACGATCGCCCCCATCGGCAATAGTCACATCCACAGCATCTCGGAAAGGCCCATAAAACGAAGAGGCGTACTTTGCCGCATAGGCAAGGATCGCTGTTTCGTGGTGTCCGTTCTTGTCCAGCGCGGATCGGATCGCACTGACTTGCCCGTCCATCATTCCGCTTGGAGCGACGATGTCAGCTCCCGCCTCGGCTTGGACACAGGCGATCTGTCCATAGATCTCGATAGTCGCATCGTTGTCGACCTCGCCGGATTCAGTAAGCAGTCCGCAGTGTCCGTGGTCGGTGTATTCATCGATGCAGAGGTCAGCGATCAACACCAGATCATCGCCAACAGCATTTCGAACCTCTCTGAGTGCCACCTGCACGATCCCGTCAGGATCGTAGGCACCGCTTCCTCGAGGATCTTTTTGCGATGGCACACCAAAGAGCATCATCGCCGGAACACCAAGTACTACTAACTCTCGAGCTTGCTGCACCAGCGACCCAATAGTGTGCTGCAAGACCCTAGGAAGCGAGAGGATCTGCTGGGGAACATCGATGCCTTCGCGCACAAAGACAGGCAAGATCAGGTCACTCGCGTTCAGAGTTGTTTCGGCCATCAACCTTCGAAGCATCGGTGTGCGACGAAGTCGCCTCATCCGAAGCTGTGGATACGATCCGTCGAAGCTATGAGCACTCATTGCGATCAAGCCTACGAGATGGTTATCTGGTCCATAACGCGAACCAACCAAAGCGAGGAGAGCTCACGCCTCGACTGGGTGGTTGAACGAATCGATGATGGTCTCGACCAAAGATTTGAGATTTTGATCTGGAGCCTCGGCGGTGATGGCTATTCCATGAGCCCGCAGGGCTGCACTCGTCACCGGACCGATGGTGATCTTGCGTTTGGGCAGGTGGTCCTCACCTAAAGCAGCGATCGCACCTTCCACCGTTGAGGCGGAGGTAAATGCAATCGCCTCGGCGCCATGGGCTCGGTGCTTCACGTAGGGACTCACCTTCGCCGGAACTGTCGAGTATGAGTTCACACGATGTACCTCGTGACCTCGGGATCGAAGGCCAGTTTCAAGTGCACTTCCGGCGTTTTCACCGGCGAAGTAAGTCACTTTGGCCGATGCTGGTGTAGCGGGGAACTCAGCCACGAGTGCGGCGGTATTTGAGGTACTTGGGATGAAATCAACATGAATGCCAGCACTGAGGCAGAAGTCTTTGGTTGCCTCGCCGACGCAGGCAATGAGAGCCCGATTAACAAACGTTCGACCTGCCGCCAGATCGAGAACTGATGCCACCGCGTTCTGAGAGGTAAAGATCACCCATTCCGGATGATCTTCGGAGATGGCCTCTTCTACGCACGCGCGTGCTGCACTGCTCACAACAATCTCGATCACCGGAACATACGTCGATCGGGCGCCAGCTTGAAGAAGGAGATCACCGAGAAGTGATGCTTGGTGTCGAGCGCGCACAATTGCCACACTTACCCCAACGAGCGGTCCGGTGCGAGGTAGAACAAGATATTCACCCTCCTCGGGTGCGAGCTCGCCTGCCCCTTCAGTCACCTCGACATCGACCCCTCGAGCCGACAGATCGGAAACTTCGACCGAGCAGTCCTCTCTGTCACCGGCAAGCCGGATAAGTACGGCATCCTTATCATGTCCATGACGGCTGAGTGCCTCATCCAATTCGTGAAGGTACATCTGTGGTGTCGCAGGTTCGACAAACGCAATCTGCTCAGCGTTATGACCAATACTTTGGTGAAAGTTCTCCATTGTCGCAAAATCACCAACAATGACGTCCGCGTTTGCGAAAAGTGTCGCCGTGTGCATTGTCAGGTAGACGGGATGTTCTCCCTTGACCGTCACATAGTGCACGGTCATTTCAGCACGGATCCATCAGAGTTCGAGTCGAAACGCCGCTGAAGGAGTACTGCGAGCTCGGTGCCAAGTTGGTTTGGATCAG
>CAIVND010000076.1 GCA_903907185.1 uncultured Acidimicrobiaceae bacterium | reverse complement strand
GGTAACACCGAGGCCGGCCTCGTTGCGGGCATCTCGACGCCACAGATCTCTGTCGTCTCGGGCGGAATTGGCTGCCTTGTCGGTATGGCGATCATCGCTGCGGCGATGCCAAAGTTTCGCTCCTACGAGATCAATCGGCCTAAAAGTGAGGTCGAGATCACCAGATAGTGCATCGAGCCGGTTGATCTTCACGGTCAACGGCGAGTTCAAGACCATCCACCAGTCCCTAGCTGGACACCTCGCCGGCTAAAGCACCTCGCAGTGGCTATTCGTTGTATTCGGCCATTACCCGGTCACCAAGAACGCGCTGTGCGATCTCGGCGTCGACGGCACCTTGACGCGACAACGTTACCGCCTCACCGGTCTTTGCTGACTCACGGATTGCGAGGCAGAGCTCAAGAACGGCAAGGCCCCAACTTCCATCATGAAGCGCTGGGAATCCCTCAGTAATCGCGCGGTAGAACTCATCGATGATGACCGCAGTTCCCTGCAGACCCTCTGCCCGCAACCCTCGACGCCCGTTTTTGTCATAGAGCCAGAGCGCACCGTCAGGCGCCGGTCGCAGATCTCCGTCGTCACAGCTCATCAACGTAAAGCCATAGACGCCACTCGTGAATCCCGGTGTTCTTGGGTGTCCAAACTGGCGCTTGAAGAGATGCTCAGACTCGGCACTCTCGCCAGCGAGCCGACGACGATCAACGGCGATCTCATCAGGGTTGAGCAGTCCCGAGTTGAACTCCTCGGTTTGGAAGTAGTCATAGCCATTGTGGATGACGGTAACGATGGTCCCATCACCACATTCGACCCATGCGTGAAACGAACCTTCGCCCTCGCGCTCGTCGTCCCAATCACCCGTGACGCCACGCACCTTGACTGGCACCGACGGAAGCAGAAGACGAAGCACATCGAACTCGTGTGCCCCCTGTCGCAGAACAACGCCACCGACCGCAGGATCACGCTCGTCCTCCGCGCGTGCCCGGTAGAACCAAGCGCTGTAGTGCCAACGGTGTGCGGCGCGAACTCGACCAAGTCCATTGTTCTTCGTGAGCTGCCACATCCCAATCACGTTGCGATCGACACTTCGCTTGTGGTTAACCATGAGCACCCGTCCAGCCTTGTCTGCGGCGGCGACCATCCGCTCAGCTGCCTCAAGTGAGGTGGAGATGGGCTTTTCTACGAGCACGTGCTTTCCATGATCAAAGGCCATAATCGCCAACGACTCATGCAGCCGCGTTGGGGTCGCAATGTAGACCGCATCAAACTCTGCACCCGCGAAGAGCTCCTCGGCGGTATTGAAAACTGGCTTGTTGAACTGGGCGGTGAACTTGTCGCGTGAGATGGGATCTGGATCTGCACAGGCGACGATCTCGTAGCGATCGCCCGTCGTAAGCGGACCGACAACCGGATCGGTCGCGAGACCAAATCCGATGATCGCAATTTTGACAATTTGCGCCATAACAATCTCCAATCACTTCGTCATCTGACGTTACGTTCTCTTGCTCTACCGAACGAAGACGACAACTCTCGCCCTGTTCGATGTGGCACTACCTCTATACGGAGCTACAAGTTCTTCAACCAGCTACCGGCCAATTGGCCCGACCGCTAGTAACTCGGTCACTGGGCGCGCGTGTACGGGTGGGGATCGATTCCATGGTCGCGAAAGAAAAATCCAATACTTTCCCAGTACCGCTGGGGTTCGACCGTCACCACGTCACCATCCTCGGAGCGGGCCATGATGAGCATCCCAAAGCTCTCTGGGTCGGTGTCATGGACGCCAACGCTTAGTTCGTCAGACGACGTGAGCCTGTCCATCTTGTTCAAAAAGTTGGTAATCAGCTCAGTGCCGGCAGGCCAAACATAGGTGACCAAATTTGTCTCGCCATCGACTGTGACGAGCGCGCTGTGCCCCTCGCCCTTGGAACGCCATTCAATTCGTCTCGACATTAAACGTCCTAAAAGAAGGTGTTGATCACCTTTGCCAACAGAATGTTCTGTGCCAAATAGATAGTGCGCGAGACAAGCTTGAAGGAGGTGTCCGCGTCGCGCCGAAGCACGTCATAACGCCGACCGACGAACATCTGAACTTCGTCGGTGAGGCGGTTCTGGTAGCAGAAGAACTTTGAATTTACGTGCACCTCATCACCTTCGACCGAGGCAACCTCGACGTTGGTGATGATGTGCTCGAAACGTGAGACTGGCTCTTCAGCCCAGTGCACACCGGTGTTGATCTGACGTACTCGACCGATGAGGATGTCCTTGCCCTCATCGAAGTACGAGATCTCACTGTTGGTATCGGAGAACTCTAGGTCCCAGTCTCCGTACTTGACGTTGCGTCGGATTGGCATGAAGTAGTGGATCTCTTCGGCGAGCAGGTCAAGCCACTCGTCAAGGCGACGCTCATCGAGAAGACGCGCCTCTCGATAGAGAAACTGCTCAACTTCACGCTGCAAGACGATCTCGCCAAGCGCATCGGTGGTCTTGTTCTTCAGGTCGGTCATGAATTCCCCTCTTGTGTTGCGTGACCGAGTATTTCGGTGACGTCGGTGAAGTAAACGATCTCTTCGGTTCCAACTCGAGATTGATCTGCTGGATTTTCCAAGATCTTCAACAACAGGTAACAGCCGTCACCGGGATTGGTAACAATCTCCGCCTTTGCCCCCTCAATGAGGCCCAGTTGGAGCCCCTCTGGCAGATCGCGAAAGATCTGCGCAGCATGGACGCCCTTCAGGTCAGCAGAGCTTGGATAAACAGTTTCTTTCGTTTCTTCAGACATCGCTGCGACTACCAGATCCGATGGTTGGCGGCTTGGTTGATTGGGTAGAGCTCGTCCCAGCTCTCGGCCTCCATGAACGCCAGCCAGCGACTGAACCGGGCGCGATGCGCCTCTTCGGTGCGGTTGGTGTTGTAGACAAGTGCTCCAGGAGCACCGGGCTTTTCAAATCCTCGACCAAGTCCGTTTGCAAAGTTGTAGTCAAACTGACGTGCGGTCGCACCACGACTGGCTGGGTAGACGTAGTTCCAGTTCTCCATGTCGTCAGACTCAGTGGCACCCGATGGGCCGTTGTAACGCTGTACGTAGTGACGGATTGCGTCTTTGACGAACTGTGGTGCATCTTTGTCAACGCCGAACAGACTCCAGCGCTCAACGACACCAACCTCGTGTGGATGCCAGATCCGCCAGCGCCACGCGTCCATGATGAAGTTCGGGAACACGCAGAAGTGGCCTGCATCGTGTCCTTGAGGTGGCACGATCCGGTCCTTGTACTTCTCCATCTTGAGTGCGTGCGTTGCACGGAAGTAGTCATCGACCCCTGGCTCGAACCAGCTGTCAACGTAAGGAGCGAGGCCAGGCTCAAGGTACTCGGTCCAGGCTCCACCGTGTCCAAGGTTGTGGTCGCCGGCGATCCAGGTGTTGTTCTTTACCATCTGACGGTTCGCGTGACGGCTTCCATCTCCAAGGTCGCGCATCGGCCCAATCGCCGCGGCGTTGACCGAGCGGTGGGTCATTGCACCGTGCTCTGGGTCACGTGAGGAGGTGAATGCTGGAACCTTCCAGTTGGTCGGCACGCGCCACTTCTGGAATGGCGTAAAGACCTCAAGACCGTTGTCCTTGCCGTCGCTCGACTCGCACATGTAGCGGATGCTCTCCGCGAACGGGCCGACGTAGTCCTCAAAGGAGGGAGCGTTCTTGTCCCAAGTTGCCCATAGGGTCCCGTAGTAGTTCTTGAACTGCGCAACCTCAACGAGGCCCCAGTCCTCCTTGACGAGATCTCCACCGTAGGCAAGTGGGCTGTTCTGTCCGGCTGCGCCGACGAGACGCCCTGAGGTGTCGTAGGTCCATGCATGGAAGGGGCAGGTGAAGATGAGGGTGTTGCCCATGTCGTAGCGGCAGACCTTCTCACCACGGTGACGACACGAGTTCAAAAAGACGCGGATGTTGCCGTCCTTGCGGTCACGGACGATGATGACCTCTTCGGTACCCATCCGGGAGGTAATAAAGTCTCCAGGATTTGGAACCAAACTCTCGTGTCCGAGGAAGAGCCAGCAGCGACGGTAGATCTGCTCGATCTCCTGCTCGAATACGTCGGGGTGGACGTACAGCTCCCGGTTGATGGTGCCCTTCTCCGTGTCAATAAAAGACCGAAGACTCCGGTCACCACGAGAGGTGCGAACAGAACTGGTCATGGTCATTCAGATTGCTCCTTTACCGAGTATGCCGATTGTGCCGAATCACTAGAGGGCATACGAACATACGCGGCCCCCGCTTGTTAGCGACACTAATCGCATGTGGATGATCTCGCAACTACCCTCAACCTTGATATTTAGCATCGACATTGATAATTAGTAATCAACATCGACAATTACGTATCTGAGATCAAAATTTCAGCACTATTGCCTGATCAAAGTGC
>CAIVND010000075.1 GCA_903907185.1 uncultured Acidimicrobiaceae bacterium | reverse complement strand
TTTTGATCTGACGCATCGCGCGCTGGCGAGCTCTTTTTTCACTTGGCATAGCTAGCAAAACTAATGGCTTTCAATCTCTCTGTGGTGCCGGTGTCAGATCGACGAGCTCTTGATCTCGCTGGGTTGGTAGCGGTCCGAGCGATGCTGTGAATCCGCTTAGAGAGTGTCATTCGGGCCCGTTCTTGGTGGTCCACTGAATGAAACGTGCCGTGGCGCCGTAGCCTATTTGCGTGAACCTGTTACAAAGAAATATTCCCCAGCGTCTTCGAGGAGTTCGGATTGAGGAGCCAAAGCGCGCGCCGCTGCCCTCGACACCGATCAGGAGTTTCAACCATCCTGGGGGGATTCTTGAGCTGCAACTGGCAGACGGGAGCCGTCGCAACGTGCTTGGCCGTTCAACGATCTCAGCGATCGAGGCAGCCGTAATCGACCCGCCAAAGGGGACTCGAGTGATCCTTTTAAGTGCAGAGCAGCCGGACTTTTCTGCTGGCTATGACTTAAGGGAGGCTGCCGGGGGCGATGCTGAGTCTCTAATTGCGCACGAGTCCAATTTTGCAGCTCTGCGCCACTCCGGGGTACCCGTTATTGCCATGTTGCACGGAAATGTTATCGGCGGCGGGCTTGAACTCGCGCTTGGAGCAGATGTTCGGATCGCCTCACCGGAGATGAAGATGTCAATACCGGCAAATCGCCTTGGACTGGTGTACTCACTGCCTGGTGTTCGGCTTCTTGTCGCCGAACTCGGCGAATCGATGACGCGGTCGATGCTGTTGGCGGGCAAGGTGCTCGACGCCAATGAGGCAAAGAGTGCTGGCCTTATCGCGGAGGTTGTGGAACTCTCAGAGCTTCACAACTACGCGCTCAAACTTGCCGAGACGATGGCGTCTTGGTCACCTGAGGCAACTGCTGGCAATCGTCGTGTCCTCGACGTTGCCGTGGGAAGGGTCGACGATGATGCGGCAGCGCTGCGTCGAGCCAGCTTTCGGCCAGGAGGCAGGCTTGAGGGCTCGATCTCTCGATTTGCTGTCGAGAGGGTGACCAGGCGGGACAAGGTCCGACAGGCAGTGCGAGATCTTGCTCACCGACAGTGGATTCCCTCGCGGCCTCGACGAATCAATCCGGCACTTTCCCATGAAGAGGTGGGAGTTCCCGTTCCTTAAGAGCCACTAGCTTGTAGCCCGTGGCTCTCGTAGTTCTGAAATTCGGAGGAAGTTCTGTTGGCGACGCGGAACGCATTCGCGCCGTCGCGGATCGTGTTGCTCGAGCTCGTCGTATCGGCAACGACGTGGTGGTGGTCGTAAGCGCGATGGGAAAGACGACGGACAGCTTGCTCCGCCTTGCCGGCGACGTCTCTTCGGTCCAACCTGGACGAGAGGTCGACATGCTCTTGACCTCAGGGGAGCGCATCTCGATGGCATTGGTATGCATGGCCCTTGCTGAGCTTGGTATCGAGGCCTCATCATTTACCGGCTCGCAGGCGGGAATCATCACTGACACTGATCACACCAAGGCGAAGATCCTCGAGATCCGTCCGAAGCGTCTCCAAGATGCATTGAATAGTGGCATCGTTCCCGTTGTCGCTGGGTTCCAGGGCGTCTCAACGGCAAATGACATCACGACGCTTGGCCGTGGAGGATCAGACACCACCGCCGTTGCTCTTGCAGCAGCACTCGGTGCAGATCGATGCGAGATCTACACCGATGTTCCCGGCGTTTTCAGCACCGATCCGCGGATTGTGCCGGAGGCTCGTCGACTGAACTCGGTCTCGTTTGAAGAGATGATGGAGATTGCAGCAAACGGGGGAAGGGTATTGGCACTGCGTTCGGTCGAGTTCGCACGCAACCATCACGTCCCGATCTATGTCTGTTCGAGTTTCACCTGGGAGCCTGGCACCTGGGTCGTTGAGGAGGATCCATCGATGGAAGAGCCCGTTGTCTCGGCCGTAACGTGCAACGCCGCGCAGGCGAAGGTTACCCTGACCGGCGTCCCCGACCAACCTGGTGTCGCCGCCAAACTGTTTCGCGCGCTCGCAGACTCGTTAGTCAACATTGACATGATCGTGCAGAACACCTCGATGGCGGGTTTCACCGATATCTCTTTTACGATCCCTCAGGATGAGCTCAGCGTTTCCATTGCTGCGACAGAACAGCTCGCGCCCACGATCGGTGCGTCCACCGTTCTCGTCGATGATCAGATCGCGCAGGTCTCAATTATCGGAGCTGGAATGAAGACACATCCTGGAGTGACTGCGACCATGTTTGAGGCGCTCTCGGCGGCGATGATCAACATCGAGATGATCTCGACCTCGCCGATCCGACTCTCCTGTGTTGTGCGAAGAGATCAGGCTGATGAGGCCGTGCGAGTACTTCATCGGGCCTTTGAACTCGAAAAGTCTGACTGAAAGCTGCCGCCCTCGTCGATCATCGAGCGATGGCGGAGAGATGTCTCAGCTGCCAGCGCCGGTATCACCCTCGTAGGCTCCAGAACCGAGATGTCGCTACAGGAATAGAATGAGCAGCATGAACATCGGTATCTTTGGTGCCACCGGTCAGGTCGGATCGGTTATGCGCTCAATCTTGTTAGAGCGCAACTTTCCTATCACGACAATCCGTTTCTTTGCCTCGTCACGCTCAGCGGGGACGACAATCTCCTTTGACGGCGCAGAGATCGCCGTCGAGGATATGGCGACTGCCTCTTTTGAGGGTCTCGATATCGCACTTTTTTCCTGCGGGAAGTACGCCTCACTGGAGTTCGCTCCACCGGTTGCTGCGGCCGGTGCCATCGTGATCGACAACTCCTCTGCGTGGCGGATGGATCCCGACGTACCCCTCGTCGTACCCGAGGTCAATGGGGACCAGTTGGTGAATATCCCGAAGGGGATCGTCGCCAATCCGAACTGCACGACCATGGTTGCGATGCCGGTGCTCAAGCCGCTGCACGATCGAGCCACCTTGGTGAGTGCGAGGGTAGCTACCTACCAAGCGGTCTCTGGTGCAGGTCTTGCCGGGGTCAGAGAGCTTGATGAGCAGGCCCAGCTCGTGACGAAGGATGCGGCTGCGCTCACCTTTGAGGGTGGATCGGTCGACTATCCGCCTCGGTCAGTTTTTCCGGCACCGATTGCGTTCAATGTCATTCCCTTTGCAGGATCGGCCGTCAACGATGGGTCGGAGGAGACCGACGAGGAGCAAAAGTTTCGATTTGAGAGTCGTAAGATTCTCGGAATCCCGGACCTGCTAATCGACACGACCTGTGTACGCGTGCCGGTCTATACCGGTCACTCGCTCGCAATCAATGCGGTCTTTCGCGAGTCGATCAGTCCCGACGAAGCTCGGGCGATCCTCGCTCGTGCTCCCGGAGTCACCCTGACCGATATTCCAACACCGATTGACGTTGCGGGTGGTGACCGGTCTCTTGTTGGCCGGATCCGGTCCGACGCGGTCGATGATCACGGACTCGCGCTCTTTATCTGCGGCGACAATCTCCGAAAGGGTGCGGCACTGAATGCCGTGCAGATCGCCGAGTCGCTCTACCAACTACGTAGTGAGGTCTCTGTCTAACGAACATGGCTCCATCGCACGTTGAAGGGGAGAGTTCACTCCGCTCAAGATCCTCTCCCAGTGGTTCTTGATAGTCCTTCTCAGTAGGCGCGGGCGAAGAGGATGCGTTTGCCATAGGCAGATGAGGCATCGCAGTAGGCACAGCGTCCCTCCTCCGGTTCGCCATCGAGGGGAATACAGCGCGCGGTGGCACCGAGATCCTCCTTGATTGCATCCTCGCAGCTCTTTTGACCACAGTGAAGAGCGAGTGCAAAGCCGGTTGCCACAGCATCCGCGAGCTCCTCCTTCGAGGTTGCTGTCAAGGTGTGTGCCTCACGGAAGTCGAGCGCCCGTTGGTAGAGCGCATCCTGGAATTCATCAAGCCGGGCGGACATCTGTTGACCAATCTCGTCAAGTGGAACGGTGGTCTTCTCGCCGGTAAGGCGGTTCGCCAGTGTCGCGACACCTGCGGCGAGATCGCGTGGTCCAAGTTCGATACGAAGCGGAACCCCACGCAACTCCCATTCATTGAACTTGAACCCTGGAGAGAGCGTTGTCCGGTCATCGACCTTTACTCTGATCCCCAGCCCTCGAATCTCGTCTGCAAGGCGACCCGTCTCGGTGACGACTGGTACAAGGTCAGCGTCACGACCGATTGGAACAATAACGATCTGATACGGAGCGAGCCGTGGAGGGAGAATCAGGCCCTTGTCATCACCCTGAGCCATGATGACCGCCCCGATCATCCGAGTGCTCATCCCCCATGAGGTGGTGTGACAGAGTGCCTGTTCACCATCGCTGCTGGTGTAATTGATCTCAAAAGCTTTCGAAAAGTTCGTGCCGAGATAGTGCGAGGTCGCTGACTGAATTGCACGACCGTCACGCACCAAAGTCTCCAAAGTGACCGTGCGTACCGCGCCAGCAAACCGCTCGCTCGGGGTCTTGTCCCCGACAATCACGGGGAGCGCGGCGAACTCGCGTGCAACTTGTTCGTAGAACTCAGTGGCAACCATCGTCTCGCGCTGTGCGTCGGCCTCGTCGGCGTGGGCGGTGTGTCCCTCCTGCCAGAGAAACTCTGTCGTTCGAAGAAACAGTCGGGGTCGGAGCTCCCATCGCACGACATTGGCCCATTGGTTGATCAGAAGCGGTAGATCGCGGTACGACGAGATCCACTTCGCGAACATCTCCCCGATGATTGTCTCGGAGGTGGGCCGCACGACGATGGGCTCTTCGAGCTCGTGGCCGCCAGCGTGGGTGACGACTGCAAGCTCAGGAGCAAAGCCCTCAACATGTTCAGCCTCGCGCTTGAGGTGACTTTCTGGGATAAAGAGCGGGAAGTAGGCATTCTCGTGGCCAGTCGCCTTTATTCGTAGATCGAGCGCATCGTGGATGAGCTCCCAGATGCGGTAGCCATAGGGACGGATAACCATCGTGCCGCGCACGGGGCCACGGTCTGCGAGCTCAGCTTTGAGTACGAGTTCGTTGTACCAGGCGGAGAAGTCCTCTGATTGGGGAGTGATTGCCTTTTCGTCAGCTTTGGCCATAGGGCATTATTGCCGATGGATTATCGTGCCGATGGACCGTGGCAGTGCTAAGAATTTGTCTCATGAGCTCAACACGTATCTTCGAGATCCGCACTTATCAGTCAGCTCCAGGAAAGCGCGAGGCGCTCAAGCGTCGCTTTCACGACCACACCTTTGGTTTATTTGCCAAACATGGAATTGAAGTCGTGAGCTTTTATGAGTCGCTCGATGACGAGGATTCCATTGTCTACGTTCTTGCCTATCCAAGTCCCGAGGCGGCAGAGAGCTATTGGAAGAGTTTTGCTACAGACGAAGATTGGATCGCAGCGCGCGCCGCATCCGAAGTTGATGGAAAGCTCACTTCAAAGATTGAGAGCCACCATTACCGAGCGACCGAGTTCTCTCCTCAGCAGTAGCCCAGTGGGCTATTCGGTAGTGCGATTGCGAAGGTAGCGCTGTAGCTCCTCCGCGATCTGGTCGCCCGATGGCAGGATGTTCTCGTCGATCTCAGCTGGTGCAATCCGTCGGTAGCGCTCTTCGAGCTGACGGACCATCTCGGTGTGTTCCTCAGACTGCGCGATCAGTCGATCCACCTCTCGGTTTGTCGACTCTGCGCCCTCCTCCAACGATTCGGTGTTGATCGCGAGTCCCGAGACGGAACTAAGTGCCTGGAGCAACGCGATCGATGCCGCTGGATAGGGAGTCGTACTGACGTAGTGCGGTACCCGAGCGATGAGACTGATCGAGGGGATGCCTGCAAGATCCGCGGTCGAACCCACAACATCGATCATGCGCGCGGGACGATCCCGAGTACCGGATCGGTACCCGACCTCTGCTGCGAGCTCCTGCGTGGAGGCAGTCGACGAGATCGGGATTGGGCGAGTGTGTGGCGTTGGTGCCGGAGCTGCGCCAAGCCCAACGATCAACTTGCAACCCATCTCCATGGCGAGTTCAACTACCTCAGCAGCGAAGCCCTTCCAGCGAAAATCTGGTTCGGGTCCGACAAGAAAGGCCATGCCCATGCCATCTTCATCGGTTCCAACTCGCAGGCGAGGTCCGGGCCAGTACACACGCGAACGGAGGCCATCACGCGAGATGACACGGGGTCGACGAGCACGGAGATCGATGAGGTCGTCAGTATCAAAGACAACAAAGGTGCGAGTATCGAACTGATCGAGCAGGCAGGTAAGCGCAGTTGCAGCGGTGAATCCAGGATCGATCCAGCCCTCTAAGGCAACGATCAGTATCGGCTGATCCGCCGCAATCGTCTCTCGTCGAGTAAAGCTCATAACTAAGACGCTATAGGTTTGTAACGCGGCTGGGAAATGATGGGCGGATTACGGCGTTTGCTGAGGGTTCCCTGTGCTGGTCTGGCATCATCCGAGCAATGCGTTTGGGAGATAGGGAACGGCGAGTTCCACGACATTGCGGGTCATCATCGCCCCATAGTTTGAGATCGTCGCGCCACAACTTGCCGCTGCCTCGATCGCCCACTGCTGCTCTGCGACAACCCAACCGGCCTCGAGGGGTGGAAGGTCCCCGTACCCTTGCAGCGCACCGGTCAATAGCCGTTTTGCCACGGGGATTGAGGTGGCGGCGAGGGTCGTGAGACGTGTCTTGTTAAAGATCAGATAGCCGCCCTCCTCATCGACAACAAGGTTTGCTCCTGAGGCGAACCAAAACTGTAGGTCTTGCCTCCTCGAGACACCCCGTACCGCGAGATCGATGGCATCTGCGAATTCAATCCCCTTTTCGTCCATTTGAATGACATGACGCTCAACTGATCCGCCGCGAGCATTTCCGGTGAGTGTCACCGTTGGGCGAAGTGTGAACCCCTCGCGGACGTAGGAGTGCAGTGCTCGTGGATCCTGTGACGACCAGATGTACTGTTCGATCGTTTCCTCCCCGTAGCTCAATGCAAAGGCGAGAAGTTTCCGTCCGATTCCCTGGCCTTGAAAGTCCGGTGCGACCCCAAGGCGTGAGAGCACAAATTGATCGCCGCGTCGAAGGGATTGGCACAGACCAACAGTGACTCCATCGATCTCCGCGACTGCCGCGCCTGCGGGGTCAGTATTGAGGAGATGGAGAAATCTCGATCGGTCGGCGAGCTCGGCCTCCGCAGTGCGCGGTTCAACTGGTTCGTCAACGGTGGTGCCGGGGGGATGAAAGACAGACCGCCAGATCTCATCAACGGTAGCGACATCATCGAAATGCATTGGTCGAATGACAAGGGACATATGACGTTTCTAATCGATGGTCATTGACGTCTGATCCACTTCCAGTTGAGTTCAGGTCGCATTAGTCTCTTTCAGATGTCCGATGATCCAAGTACCGATGGTCAAGACGTTGCCAACGTAGCTGCACCGCATAAGGCCGCCGCGGTATTTCACTATGTTCCACACGGTCGAACGAAGGCATTCATCGAAGGAACATTGAAGCCCGTCAGGGTCATCGATACCATCCCGCAAGGTCAGCGCTTGGCGGTATTTAACCGACTCGTTGGTGTCAAGATCACCAATGCCGTTGGCACAATGGCCTGCGCGTACCTATTCACTCTCATCGCCCTGGTTTCATTTCCCTCCGCGATCAGGACCGGCTCGGTAATCGTGATCATCTCGTGGATCGCGCAGACCTTCTTGCAGCTCGTGCTGTTATCGATCATCATGGTTGGCCAGAACGTACAGGCTCAGGCCTCAGACAAACGTTCTGAAGAGACCTACAAAGATGCCGAGGCGGTTCTTCACGAGGCGACGCAGATTCAAGAGCATCTTGAAAGCCAAGATGCTTTGCTCACCCAGCTGCTCAGTCAGGTTGCTGCGCTTGAGCGACAGATCAAACAGAGTGACCCAAATTAACTGAGTGAATGTGAAGAGCTCCGGTGTGGAATCAACGAGGGGGAAGAGTGCAAACACGCAAAATTGGATCGCTTGACGTATCAGTCATTGGTCTTGGTACAAATAACTTTGGAACGCGACTTGATGAGGACGGAACTGCCAAGGTCTTAGATGCCATCATCGACAGTGGAATCAACTTCATTGATACCGCCGATATGTATGGCGCGACCAAGAGCGAAACCTATATCGGCAATTTGCTTGGTCCTCGGCGATCGAAGGTAATCCTCGCGACCAAATTTGGCATGCCGGTGAATGACGTACCCGCAGGTGGAAGTCCGAGCTATCTGCGAACTGCCGTCGAGGAGTCACTCCGTCGTTTGCAGACTGACTACATTGATCTGTACATCTATCACCGGCCTGACCCGAATGTCCCGATCGCGGAGACGCTCACGGCCATGGGTGATCTTGTATCAGCGGGCAAGGTACGCGAACTTGGCTGCTCAAATTTCTCCGTTGCGCAGCTGCAAGAGGCAGATGCGGCAGCAAAAGAGGGCGGACCACGATTTGTCAATCTGCAAAATAACTACAGCCTGTTTGTTCGTGATCCAGAGAATGGCGTTCTTGCTGAATGTGAGCGACAGGGGATTGGTTTTGTTCCCTACTCACCGCTCGTCGGTGGTCTCTTATCAGGAAAATACCGTCGAGCAGCACCGCTTCCCGAGGGCACCCGAATTGCCAAGATGGCGGACGAACGACGCGAGTCAACACTGAGTGAGAAGAATCTCGACACAATTGAATCGTTGGTTGCCTTCGCAGAGGAGCGTGGTCGCTCCATTCTTGAACTTGCCATGTCATGGCTGCTCGCCAAACCTGTGGTCTCCTCGGTCATCGCCGGAGCGTCGAACCTCCAGCAGGTACAGGAAAATGTAAGTTCAGCTTTGTGGCAGATGACACCGAGTGAATTAGATGAGATCGATCTCATCCTCGCCAATCGCCAATAGACCCGATCTTTGCGTCACCTGTTGCGAAGGGATTGACGATTGACGGAGTTCTCGACCTTTCACCGGGGCGGATCTCCTGGACAATCCCAATGGTGCCGTCAGTTTGTATCGACAACATGCCCAATGAATTTGCCATCAGTGACCGCTCGTCAGTGCAGCAAGAGTGTCACACGTCTATGAGGTCCTTAACAGCGTCCGGCTACTCTCATGCGACGAGATCTTGATGTCAAAACCGCCACAACCCATGGGTCATGATGACCTGCCATTGAGTAGCTCCCGACCGAAGGCCAGCCTGATCTTGGTACTCGGCCTGTTCTGTGGCCTGGTTGTGCTCTTCGAGCTCGTCGCGCAACAGATCTCCGCAACGACCGCGGACGCGGCAACTGCGCTTCTTGAGGGGAAGACTATTGCCTCGGGTGGGCTTTTGTTGCACGGGTGGGCGCTGTCTCTTGATTCATTCTGGGGACTCGAGGCACTTTTCTACGCAGTCGGTGTGCGTATCTTTGGCGTCCACCTTTATCTTCTGCACCTCATCCCAGCCTTCATCGCTGCAGCGATCGTGTTCGTAGGAGTGTGGCTATCAGCCCTTGATCTTCCACGTCGCGGTGCCATCGCGGCTGGGATTTTCGTGTTTGTACTTTTGGGATTTCCAAGCCCAGATCTCGCGTACTTTTTTTTGCAGGGCCCATGGCACGTCGCTACGGCACTCGCGTGCGTGGTTGCACTTGTGCTGCTTATCGTCACTCAACCAAAAGTCGTTGGGCGTAAATCTTGGCGACCGATGTTGGCTGTGGTACTTCTTGCCATTGCACTGCTGAGTGACACGACTACTTTTTTTCTCGGTGTGGCTCCGCTCTTTGGGGTCGGTATTGTCCACATACTCCGATCCCGTCGATTCCGATCGGGAGCGCCATTTATTGGTGTTGCATTCGGATCAGTAGCTCTTGGCGTTGCAGTGCACTACATCGGACGTGCTCTGGGAATGTTCGTGTTGATTGACCGCAGCCTTGTGATCTCTCCTCACCAGCTGCTTCACAACCTTGACCTTTTGGCGCCGAGGGTCGCTTCGCTCTTTGGTATCGGCAATCTTCCGCTCGCGGGAATTGCCCAAAGCGGTGGAGTTTTCGAGATAGTCCGGTGGACCATCCTCGCCGCTGTCCTCATCGCTGGGCTTGTTGGTCTCTACCGAAGTCTGCGGATTGTGAGCCAATTTGGACATGCACAAGCCGAGCTGAGCCGAGGTCAGACCATCGAGACCTTTTTGCTGTTGGGTATTTTTGGTGACCTGATCTTCTATGTCTTTGGATCTGCGAACGGACACGTAGAGTTCACAAAATATCTGAC
>CAIVND010000074.1 GCA_903907185.1 uncultured Acidimicrobiaceae bacterium | reverse complement strand
GTTGATCGCCCTTCTCCAACTTTCGTGCGAGCAACCGTTCGACGAGCGTCAGCAACGATGCTGATGAAAACCCAAGAAATCCTGCAGCGATCTGTGTCTCAAAGAGATGGCGAGGTACACAACCACAGGCGCGTTCGAGTACCTCGAGGTCTTGATCGGCCGCGTGCAAAATTGCGACGCCGTCACCCTCAAGCACTTCGGCAAAGGGAGCGATGTCGACCGCGAGTGGGTCGACGATCGCAATTCCTTCGCTCCAAGAGACTTGGAGGAGAGCGAGATGGGCGTAGTAGGTGCGCTCACGATGGAACTCCGTATCGATGCCATAACATGGCTCACCTTTTAGCCGATCCACAAGCGCATGAAGTTCATCCGAAGACGTCACCAGTCGTGCTTCATTCATCAGTTGCTCATATGATCCGGGGATCTCTTGCATGCTTTTCATCATCCGCCGTAGTTCATTCGGGTGTCGTGCATGCTGAGCACTTCCACTTCATTGCCAACGATGAGCTCATCTCCAAGCGCAACATCAATGACCTCACCAACAAACAGCGTATGGGAGGAGAACGGGAGAGAGTCTGTGACACGGCACTCAAAGTGACCGATTGCGTCTTTGAGAATAGGGACCCCGGTCATTGGGCCATCTCGATAGTCGATGCCATTCAGTGTCATTGCGGCGCGATCATCGGTAGCGGGCTTAACGAACTTGCGGATAATCGCTCGGTCCTTTCGAGCGACCAACGAGAGGGTGAATAGTGCGGCCTCATCCACCAATCGATGCGTGAGTGCCTCATTTTCGATCGACACGCCAAGAAGCTTGGGCGATGAGGAGACCTGGCTTACCCAGTTAATTGTCATCAGGTTGCGAATATCTCCAGCCATGGAACCCAAAAGGTAGAGCCCACTTGGCATCGCCCAGAAAAGACGGCGGCGCGCCTGATCGTAGGCAAGAGGATCTTGGCCATTTGGAATCGGTCCGATCGGACCAGCAGGGTTGGCCATTGAGAATCAAGCCACCCCATAGCCATGGAGGATCGACTCGGCCCTGTCGTAGATCGCCTTGCCGCTCTTCAGGTCTCGCTGAAATCCCTTGAACTTTGCTGAGTCGAAGGATTTCGAGTCATAACAATCCTGGGCACCAACGGCCCAGTATTTGGTGATTGCAAGGTTGAGGTCGTTCGTGACCGAACCATCAGGGGCGGGCAGTGACGAGTAGATCTGATCGATGTCCGTGTTGAACCCGATGCAGTCTGTGCGGACTCCTCGAAGATCACCGAGGCGAATTCCCGTCGCGATTCCGGCAAGATCTTCAGTCACATTGGCCTCGGCCTCGCCATAGCTCTGATCAGTTGCCCACTGCTGCACTCTCGTCCGCATTGAGGTCGGTGTGTGCGAACAGGCACTGAGCACGATCGACAGGACAGCCACGCCAGCGATCGGAAGAAGACGAGAACGAACCATTGAGAGATCAGTCACCGACAAACTCGAGGAGATGCAGGTCCCTCTTCCCCCGACGGATCAACAGATAGCGGCCTGCGATGAGATCGGAGGAGGTCAATACCGAAGAGTCATCGCTCACGCGTCGATTGTTGATATAGGCACCGCCCTGTTTGAGTGTTTGGCGTGCGATGTTCTTCGAAGGAACAAGACCAGAGCTCACGAGCACATCGACAAGGTCAATCTCTCCAGCATCAAGTGCGGTACGCGTGAGCGTGGAAGATGGCGCGTCATCAAGCACCATGAGTAGGGTGCCCGCATCGAGACTCCGTACTGACTCGGAGTAGAGCGCATCTGCCGCCTTTTCGACTCGCCCGCGCTCATCGCTCCCGTGAACGAGATCGACGACCTCCTGCGCAAGACGTATCTGCGCAGCTCGAAGAGATGGCTCAGTCCTTGTACGCTCGTCCAGCTCAAGAATCTCGTCGTGGCTCAAAAAGGTGAAGAACCGCAGATAGGTCCCGACCATCTCGTCCTCTACCCGATAGAAGTATTGGTAGAGCGCATAGGGACTTGTCGTCGCAGCATCGAGGAACAGTGCGCCGCTCTCGCTCTTCCCAAACTTTGTGCCATCAGCTTTGAGCACGAGTGGTGAGGTCAGAGCGTAAGCCTGGCCCCCACGCGCTTTACGGATCAGTTCAATACCCAGTGTGATATTTCCCCATTGGTCGCTTGCGCCCATCTGAAGGGTGCAGTGATGAACGTCAAAGAGGTGAAGGTAGTCATAAGCCTGCAACAGCATGTAGCTGAACTCAGTGAAGGAGATCCCTTGATCCGGACGCTCGAATCGCGAACGAACGGAATCCTTCGCGACCATCTGGTTGACGGTGAAATATTTTCCGATGTCCCGCAAGAAATCAACGATGCTGATGGGTGTGATCCACTCTGCGTTGTTCAGCAAAAGAGCCTGAGTTGATCTAGCCGAAGTGGAGAAATCGAGGAACCGCTCAAGCTGAGGAAGAATTCCTTCAAGGTTCTCGGTGAGCTGATCTGGCGAAAGAAGCTGCCTCTCCTCGGTCTTGCCACCCGGATCGCCGATCATCCCCGTCGCTCCGCCGGCAACGACGATCGGCCGGTGACCAGCGGCCTGGAGACGACGCAGGTTACAGAGCTGCAAGAGATTGCCGATGTGCAACGACGGTGCCGTCGGATCGAATCCGATGTAGACCGTCAAACCACCAGCATCGAGTGCCGAGACAAGATTCTCGTCACTCACCTGATGGATGAGGCCGCGAAATCGGAGATCCTCCGAGAGCTTCACCATCCCTACATCGTCGCACAGCTCGTGCTCCTCAGGTATTACCTGCGGTCACAATGAGCGGCTCGACAGGCCTTCAAACGCTCTGATGGTGCAGTTCGGGCGTCGTGTATCGCAGCGCGAAATCTGCCCGGAGTCCAACATCCCAACCCTCAAATTGAGGCACTAAATGACTCAGGAGCAGACAACTACTAACGTCGCCTCCATGACTGATACTGACTTTGAGATATCCCCACTGCCAGAGGCGATCACGCTTGGGAGTCACCACGCATGAACAAGGTTATGGCGACGCCTGAGGAGGCGGTATTTGATATTGGCGATGGAGCCTCCATCGCTGTTGGCGGGTTTGGCATGTGCGGCATACCGACCGTACTGATCGGCGCGCTCATGGCTTCTACCGCGAGCCAACTCACCGTCGTCTCGAATAACTGTGGGACCGACACCTTTGGCCTCGGGCCGCTTTTGCTCCAACACCGGATCGCTCGAGTTATTGCCTCCTATGTCGGCGAGAACGAGGAGTTTGCCCGTCAATATCTTGCCGGAGAACTTGAGGTCGAACTCACTCCGCAGGGATCGCTTGCTGAGAGAATGCGTGCCGGTGGATGCGGCATACCCGCCTTTTTCACCCTTGCAGGTGTTGGCACAATGGTCGCCGATGGTGGCATGCCCCTTCGATATGGCAAAGATGGCTCAGTTGAAAAGGCGTCGATCGCGAAGGAGCAGCGCTCCTTTGGCGATAAGGACTATGTCTTAGAGCACGCCATCACCACTGATTTCGCCCTTGTGCGAGCGTTCATCGCCGATGATGTTGGCAACGCGATCTTTCATGAGAGTGCTCGGAACTTCAACCCACTTTGTGCCATGGCCGGTGCAATCACCATCGTTGAGGCCGAAACCATAGTTCCGGCTGGAACACTCGATGCAGATCGCGTCCATCTTCCTGGAGTATTTGTCAACCGTGTCGTAGCGGTGCCGGCTGGAACGGAAAAGCCGATCGAGAAACTCACACTGACCCCCTCTTCAACCGAGGCGCTCTAATGCCTCTTTCCCGAAATCAGATCGCAGCTCGCGCAGCACAGGAACTGCAAGACGGTCAGTACGTCAATCTCGGAATCGGACTACCGACGTTGATCCCAAACTTCGTGGACCCATCGATCACCGTGATGCTGCAAAGTGAGAACGGGATCTTAGGTGTAGGTCCATATCCAAAGGCGGGCGAGGAGGATGCCGATCTTATAAACGCGGGAAAAGAGACGGTCACCCTGATCGATGGAGCAGCCTTCTTCGACTCCTCACTCTCATTTGGAATGATCCGCGGCGGTCACATCGACTGC
>CAIVND010000073.1 GCA_903907185.1 uncultured Acidimicrobiaceae bacterium | reverse complement strand
GAAACAACCTCCGCGCCTATCTGACCCTCTTTCACTAGACCGGCTGCTCACAAAACCCGGTCGGTAGAAGCGTTACCACCATTGCTCTGACGATCAGAGCAATCAATCCAACTCGCTGATCACGAACTCGAGACTGCAGCTCTACGGATCAGGTCGGAGGCACGCTCTGCGATCATGATCACTGGAGCATTAATATGCCCGGCGATAAGTTCTGGCATGACGGACGCATCAACCACCCGAAGGCCTTCGACACCCCTGACGCGAAGCTCCGGATCGACTACGGCAGCGCTATCGGTACCCATCTTGCACGTGCCAACGTAGTGGTGTCCTCCGCGTACTGATCTGCGAAGGTACGCAATCATCTCCTCCTCAGACGAAGACGCAGACCCCGGAACCAGTTCAGCTACAACATAGGGTCGCAGGGCGTCTTGGTTGAAGATCTCGCGAGCGATCTGACAGCCTTTCAGCAACCCTTCGATATCTTTCGCCTCCGCGAGCATCTCGTGACGAATCCGTGGTGGGTCCTCTGGCCGCGATGAGCGAAGCGAGACGCCACCACGCGTCAAAGGGTGACACAGCCAGACACTCGCTTGGACTGCTGGAATCTTCTCTGGCTTCAGATCCGTAATTCCATCAACCTCGGGAGGAATAGGGCCTTTGAGCGGACGATTGCGACTCACGGCCAACGGTCGGAAGGAGATCTCAAGATCAGGACGCTTGGCCGCCTCGCCTTCAGCACCACCGTCAGGAAAGCGTGTGTAAAGGAGCGACGTCGCACCCGATGCCGTGACGCCTCCACGACCGTGGAGCAAAAACTGAAGACCGTGGTGGATGACACCGCGAAGGTTCAGTTCCATGTTGAGCGTCGGCCGGTTTACAAGAAAGGTGAATCCAATGACAGCGTGCTCCTGAAGATTCGCTCCTACCCCTGGGCTATCGACGAGCACCTCGACGCCGATATTTCGGAGATGACTTTCGGGACCTACTCCGGACAACATCAAGATCTTCGGTGACCCAATCGCGCCCGCGCAAAGAAGTACCTCACGAGCCAAAACTCGCTTGAGCTCACCCCCGATTCGATACTCAACACCGGTCGCCCGACCGTCTTCGATCAGCACTTTGGTGACAAGAGCGTGTTTGCGAAGTGTCAGATTCGGTCGGTGGCGTGCCTCAGCAAGATACGACCGTGCGGTGCTATTTCGCAGACCGCGGCGTTGGGAGACCTGTGCGCGGCCAACGGCCTCCTGCGCGGCACCATTGAGATCATGGGCATAGGGCACTCCCCACTGTTCTGCCGCCTCCATAAACGCATCGTTGATTGGGTGATCGATCCCCGAGTAACTGACGTGCTGCGGACCATGATCTCCTCGGAGATCACTCGGTGTGCCTGAAAAGGTCTCGCTCCGGCGAAAGTACGGCAGAACGGATCTGAAGTCCCATCCGGTGCAGCCAATTGATGCCCAATAGTCATAGTCAGCCCGACGACCTCGGGTCCATGCGGTGACGTTGATTGAGCTACCTCCACCAATAACTCGTCCCGCGTCCCAAACGTTTACCGTTCCATTGCGCGTTGCGTCCGGCTCTGATGGATAGCGCCAGTTGTACTTCGGTTTGATCTTCAAAAGGCCAGCCGGAAAGCGGATAAACGGTGTCCGGTCCCCGCCGCCAGCCTCAAGGAGGAGCACCTTCGCGTTCCCATCCTCAGTCAATCGGTCAGCAAGGACGCAACCAGCTGATCCTGCGCCGATAATTACGTAGTCCCACGTTGCTTCACTCATATTTCGTTCCCCCCCGGGCGGCCTCGCGTACTGAGGTCGACAGCAGCAAGGGTACCGAAACCGATCCAGACTCCAGGGCTCTTGCACCAGAATCATCGGTTCCGCCGAGCTACTCAAAATAGCAGGCAGTGCAATCCAGCCGTTCCCAAAGTCCGCAGTAACTCGAAGTCCACGACTTATTGCGTACGGAGGTCTTTGGAGCCACGGCAGCTTCGCCTAGAGCTGCTCCGCTATGACCATTGACGCCACCTCGGGACCCCCGATCGCACCACCGAGAGGATCTATTCGAACTGATCCGGAACTCAGCGCAGTAGCTACTGCCCTTCGTATTGCGTTGCCAGCTTCTAGCTCACCGAGGTAGTCGAGCATCATCGCCGAAGCGAGGATCTGCCCGAGAGGGTTTGCTTTTTTTTGTCCAGCGATCGCTGGGGCGCTGCCATGGATCGGCTCAAAGTAAGCACACGCGTCCCCAATATTTCCGGATGGACAAAGTGATATTCCACCGATGGTTCCACCACCAAGATCGCTCAAAATATCGCCGAAGAGATTCTCCGTAACAATGACATCGAAATGGCCCGGTTGCATGACGAGAGCCTGTGCAGCAGCATCAACATAGAGACACTCAACCTCGATCCCTGGGTACTCGCTCGCAACCTCTAGAAATACCTCGCGAAAAAAGTACATACTCCGTAAGACATTGGCTTTGTCGACGCAGGTAACGCGACGTACGCCATCTTGAGGCGACCCAGAACGCTGTAAGGCGATTTCGAACGCAAAACGAGAAATTCGTTCACAACCAGCGCGCGTGACAAGCAGAGTATCTGCGACAGCCCAGCTATTGCCGACCCCTTTCCCGCGCGCAGCATAGAGACCTTCAGTGTTTTCACGAACGATGACGTAATCGATGCTGCCGGGTTCGACACGAAGAGGCGAAGCGACGCCGGGCAACAGAACGATCGGGCGCAGATTTGCGTAGAGATCCAAACCATTTCTCAAGACGCCTCCGAGTAAGCCTGCCTCGGTTCCGTCGGCAAGACGAACATGAGGAAGTCCAACGGGGCCCTTGAGGGTCGCGTCAGCGGTGCGCACCACCTCGATGTTCTCAGCAGAAAGTGTCTCGCCAGTTCGCTCGTAGGTGACGGCGCCACCGTCCACCTCTGTCCGCAATATTGCGAAGTCGTGCTTCTTCGTTACTGCATCCAAGACGATGAATGCTGCGTCAATTAACTCTGGTCCAATGCCGTCACCTTGAATGACCGCAACGTTGTACGTTTTTCCCAAGACGACTTCCTCTCAATGTAGAAAAACGAGATCATGAGAAGACAGCCACTCGGCTCAATAGATCTCACCCGCTGAAACTTTATGCCCATGTTCAGCGTGAAAGGCACGACCAAATCAAGGCGTCTGTCCAACTCGATAGTTTGAAGAGAGGAAATTACTACTCAGCTCGAGCTGGGGTCAGGGCGAATTGAATCCTTCCGGCTATCCTGGATACCCCTCACCAGATCGACCTCCTGGAGGCCTACTCGTATGCGCACTTCGTCTAGTCAGTCTCATTCCGTAAAGGGCGGACCTGGGTTGGATCCATCATGACAGCTGCTGTCGTCGCCACCGCGTTCGGCGGACCAGAGGTTCTGTCGCTCGTAGAGATCCCGATCAGCGAACCCGGACCCGAGGAGGTGCTCATCAAGGTAGAAGCAATTGGGACGAACCCGATTGACTACAAGCTCTTTAGCGGCTCCTTTGGATCCGAACCCGAAAAACTTCCGATGCGGCTTGGTTTTGAGGCAGCCGGCAAGGTGATTGGTCTTGGAGCAGATGCAGTCGGGCCGGGCGGCCCGCTCCAGATTGGTGACGAGGTCATCGCCTATCGCATAACCGGCGCCTACGCCGCTGAGGTTCTTGTTTCCGCTTCGAACGTGCTTCCCAAACCCACGACGCTGACGTTTGCGGAGGCTAGCGGGTTGATGTTGACGGGGACAACAGCGGTTCACGCACTCACGACTGTAGGGGCGATCTCCGGTGACACCGTGTTGGTGCACGGAGCATCCGGAGGTGTAGGCCTGATGGTCGTTCAGCTTGCTCTGATTGCGGGTGCGCGCGTTATTGGTACTGCGAGCAATGGTCGTCACGCTTATCTGAAACAGCTTGGCGTAGAGCCCGTCGCGTATGGCGACGGGTTACTCGAACGCATAGTGGCACTTGCTCCGGAAGGAATTGATGCTGCCATTGATGCAGTGGGCACTGACGAGGCGATTGACGTCTCTTTAGCCCTCGTTGCTAATCGGGATCGGATCACCACCATTGCCGCCTACAGCAGAGGGCCAGCCGAAGGAATCAAACTTCTTGGTATGGCGGCCGGTGCAGATCCGGGTATAGAGATTCGCGAGACTGCTCGTATGCAGTTGGTTCAACAGGCCGAGGAAGGTGGGCTGCATGTGCTCGTTGCCCGCACCTATCCGCTAGCCGAGGCAGCTGTCGCGCTCATTGAGCTCGCATCTGGTCACACCCACGGAAAAATCGTGCTTGTTCCTTAATTTCGTCGCAGGCTGACGAATTTCTGACTGACATAGAAACTTGAATAGG
>CAIVND010000072.1 GCA_903907185.1 uncultured Acidimicrobiaceae bacterium | reverse complement strand
GCTCCGCAAACCGCTCCGCTCGAACGACAAGCAGGAGCGGGATCGTTGGGCGCTCGCGTTGACGAAGGGCCCGACAGACTCGGATTCCCTCATCGTTGTCTTCAACTGCCGAGATAACTGCTCCGGTCCATCCATCTGTCGGCTCAAGTCTGATGGCTGCATCGGCATCGGCGACGGCCGTCCAGGGAAACTCAGAGTCATTGAGGGCGCGGGTGATCTCCGCGGCGGGTGGTCGCGGGAAGCAGAGCAGAGGCTCCATCTAGGTCTCCTCGGCGCCGATGGGGCGCTCGGGCTCAGTCTCGGTTGGCATGCATGCTCCTCAGATCCAGTCCAACCCAATAATTTGAGGTGTCGTATTCTCGCGCACAGTACACAGGTTTGTAACACAGCGGCCCGGCCACTCGTCAAAGAGGAGGGTTGCAGCGCCGATACGATACAAAGATGTCGACTCTGCGCATCGCTCTTTGCCAGCTGAATGTTTCGGTTGGTGACCTTGTGGGCAACACCAAGCGCATCTGCGAGGCGCTTGAGAGCGCCGAGTCGAACGGTGCTGACCTTGCAATCTTTCCCGAGCTTGTTGTCACCGGCTATCCGCCCGAGGACTTGCTCTTTGAGCCTGCATTTCTTCAAAGCGCCACATTCGCGCTTGACGAGGTCGTCAGCCACACTGGATCGTGTGTGGCCGTTATTGGCTGCGTCGATGCGGGTGATCTTCTGTACAACGCAGCCGTCGTTGCCCACAAAGGGCAGGTCAAAGGAGTTTGGCGCAAAGAGCTGCTACCAAACTATGGGGTCTTTGATGAACGACGATGGTTCGCCACTGGCGACGGGTCAACACCACTTTTTGTTATCGCGGGGGTGCGAGTTGGCGTCACGATCTGTGAGGATGCTTGGTCGCCGGAGGGCCCGGTCGTCCGTCAGGGGCGCCAGGGGGCGGAGCTTGTAATTTCGCTGAACGCGTCGCCCTACCGACGAGATGTGCTCGATGAGCGAGAGGATATGTTGAAAGACCGCGCTCTCGAAGGGGCTTGCGCGATTGCCTATGTCAACCTCGTCGGAGGTCAAGACGAGCTGATATTTGATGGTGCCTCAATGGTCCTTGACTCCCACGGCGAGATCGTTGGGCGATCTCCTCAGTTTCGCGAGTCTCTTGAGATCGTGGAGGTAGAGGTCGTCACGAAGACGCAGCCGAAAGAGTTCGCCTCGGGCGAGATGATCATCACCACTTCACGTCGAACAGAGTTCGACGATGCCTACCGACCGCAGTGTCAGCCACGTCTCAGTCGGCCGAGTGAGGTCTATGAGGCACTGGTGCTTGCAACTGGTGACTATGTGCGAAAAAACGGTTTCAGCGAGGTCGGCGTTGGGCTCTCTGGCGGGATCGACTCGGCGCTCGTGGCGGCGATCGCGACCGATGCGCTAGGGCCTGATCATGTCCACGGTGTTGCGATGCCCTCACGGTATTCATCGGCCGGATCATTAAAAGATGCTGCAGATCTTGCTGAGCGATTTGGAATCGATTTTCGAACCATCGGTATCGAGCAGGCACACCAGGCCTTCCTCGATCTTTTGGCTCCGAGCTTTAAGGGTCTACCGCAAAACCTCGCTGAGGAGAATGTTCAAGCGCGAGTGCGCGGCACGTTGATGATGGGTCTGTCGAACAAACTGAACTGGTTGATCTTGACAACCGGCAACAAGAGTGAGACTTCAGTTGGCTACGCAACGCTCTACGGCGACATGGCTGGCGGTTTTGCAGTAATCAAAGATGTGCCAAAGCTTTTGGTTTACGAGCTCTGCGAGTACCGAAATGAACTTGCTGGACATGACATCATTCCTCGGGCCATCTTGGATAAGCCACCCTCAGCGGAGCTTCGACCCGATCAACGTGACGACGATACGTTGCCCGGCTACGCGATCCTCGATCCGATCCTTGAGGGATATATCGAGTATGCGAAGACGATCGATGAACTCGTCGCAGAGGGCTTTGATCCTGACGTGGTCCGACGGGTCTTTGATCTCGTCGATGGGGCTGAATACAAGCGTCGTCAGGCTCCTCCCGGACCCCGGGTCACACATCGTGCCTTTGGCAAGGACCGCCGAATGCCCATTGTGAATGGCTTCCGGGCCTCGCGTCAGCCGATAGGCAAGGTGCAATGACCGCCGTTGAGGCTCCCCTTACCCTTAATCAACTTGCGGTCGTACTTGGGCGCTATCGCTTCGTTGAACTCATTCTCTTTGAGACGGTAGGGCGCGCCGTTCGAGCCTGTTTGGATCCCTCGCTGACCGTTGTGCTCTCTGGCGCCAGCCATGCGCATGCCTACCGAGCGCGTCAGATCGAAGAGCTCCTCCTCGTCTCCGCGGGTCTTGCTGACGCAGCGGTGTCGACGGCCCCGGCAGATGAAGCGCATCGAGATGCACTTGAGAAAGTGGATGTTCTCGACCCAAAGATGTTGGCGAGCTGTCTTGTCAACCTTTGGTATCCCCTCATGGCAGATTCTTACCAACAACACCTCATGCGGTGTAATCGCGTAAGTGATGGTTCGGTGCGCCGGCTTCTGCTTCGATTAATCTTTGATCTCGGCACCATCACCGAGGAGCTTGCTGCAGTGGCGGGTATCGGTGGGCCTGTTAGTCCGGAATTGGTCGTGCAATATGGTGATGAGCGACAATCTCTCGAGCAAAATGATGGACCCTTTGGCACTCGTTGGGCATGAGTGCTAGCTCGGATTTTGTTGGAGATGACCTGTTCGGCGCCATCCCCCACGCCGGTACACTTAAACGCAGGGGAGTACGGCTGGTCGTTCAGTCGTCAGGCACAGTCTTCGCACAACAGTATTCAGATGCTCGGGCAGCGGTTTGCTCATGAGTCATCTGCTGATGGGTGTGCGTCGCTAATTACGGAGGACATAGACGTTGGCAAAAGATCGGGTTGAACGCGATGAAGAAGATCTTGTCCGTCTCTATCTAACTGATATTGGTCAGTATCCACTTTTGGATAAGGACGCAGAGGTTCGTCTCGCGCAGGACATTGAGAACTCTGTTGCGGCGCGTGATGAACTCGCGAAACCAAAAAAGGGTATGACCGTCACCCGTCGTCGTGAACTGACGAGAGCGGTACAAAAAGGTGATTCTGCCCATCAAGAGTTTGTGCAGTCCAACCTTCGACTGGTCGTCTCGATTGCGAAGAAATATCAGGCATCTGGACTTCCACTTCTTGATCTCATCCAAGAGGGCAATCTTGGTCTCATTCACGCGGTAGAGAAGTTTGACTGGCGCAAAGGTTTCAAATTCTCTACCTATGCAACCTGGTGGATCCGTCAGGC
>CAIVND010000071.1 GCA_903907185.1 uncultured Acidimicrobiaceae bacterium | reverse complement strand
TCGGATCTGGACGGAGCTCAGCCTGCGCTTTGCAACCAAGGAAGGGTGGACCTTGAACGAAGGCCCAATACTTGAGCGTGGGATAACTCCGATGAGAAGTTTTGTCACCGATCCAATGTCATTTGGGCGCCTCTTTTTGGCAGGCGATGCCGCACACATCGTTCCTCCAACCGGTGCAAAGGGATTGAACCTTGCCGTTCATGATGTTCGGAACCTTGCTGAGGCCATGACTTTGTTCTACAGGAAGGGCTCTCAAGAGGCGCTCGCTTCGTACTCCGAGCGCTGCCTATCTCGAGCTTGGAAGGTAGAGCATTTTTCCTGGTGGATGACATCGATGCTGCATCGCTTCGGTGACGAAACTGCTCCCTATCAAGATGAGCTCAAAAAGGCTGAGCTTGCCTACACGGTTGAAAGCCGGGCAGCCTCAACGGTGCTTGCGGAGAACTACGTGGGTTTGCCGAGGACACAAAGCTGAGTTGAGCACTAACAGTTCGAATCGTTGTTCGCGAGGGCGTGGTCCACGCGGTAGATGGTTATGGCGCTGGTGTTGAGCGTGGTGCGATGTGGAATTGCACCAAGATATGTTATGGCCTTGCTCACATGACCACCGCGATGAAAGATCACGATGTCAGTGACTCCGAAGCGTTTGATGAAACTACACAGTTTTGAGGAGTTGGTTGGCGGTACCACCTTCGGGAAACGCGAGTGGAAACCGCTCGCAAGGTGAGTGAGGTAGGACTGGACCTCTGATGGATGTTGAAGAATTGGCCACTCCTGTCCATCACCATTTGGACCGGAAACCGTCGCGTACCCTCCCATCAGTGTGTACGAAAAGCCACTTAGGGACTGCCATGCCATGGCCTCATCGAGGGGCGCTGTGGGATAGGGATAGGTCAGAACGACTCCGCCTTTTGTCACGTGAGAGGCGATCTCCGCCGGTGTATTTTCTGGCCAGACGAGACGTTGCTCCTGGAAAGGAAGTCGGGGAACCAAGGCGATCACAATCACACCCACAACGAGCACAAGGGCGATCTGGATCGCAAAACGCTGCGTCGGTTTCCGCTGGATCGAAAAGTACCGGAGTTGGTCGACACCGATTGCAAGAAGCAAGCAGCTGCCAAGAAGTGTGATGAAGCTGAACCGTCCGGGGATTGTGCTCTTGAGGAGTGGCAGGTGTGTGAGCACGCTCTCAGGGAGCCAAAAACTTCCCGTGCCGTAGTGAAATGATCCGCCGAGCGAAAGGACAAATGCCGCTGCAGTTCCGATGGCAATTGGGGCCACCCCAGATCGCCGTCGAAAGACGATGACCGTGATTACAACAAAGATTGCAAGTGGTATCGAAAGATAGCCACCGATCTCGTTCACGTCTTTGGTTGGTAGGACGAGTGACTCGCTGAAGCTACGCGAGGCGATGAGCTGTTGAAGCGATGGCAGGAAGGTCTCGACGATGGAGTTATGGAAGGACTGAAGGTGAGCGACCGGATAGACGGCGCCGCGAACGTGATTGGCTGCCGCAACCATCTCGAAGATTAGGTAGCCGCAGATCGCGCCAAAGACGACCAGACCACTGGCAAGTGCTCGCCAAAGGTAGCTGAGCTTTTGGCGCATTATCTGCGGGTGTCGGAGAGTGAAGCAGACGATCACCGTGATGATCACGAGGCCGAAGTCACTGAGGAGTTCAGGTGCGATGAGCATTTCGGCTGATGCGCAAAGTCCGAGTAGCACTCCAGTTTTTTTCCACGACCACCGCTGGCGCGTGATGAGTTCATCGATGATGAGCACGAGCGGGGGAAAGAGAGGGAGGAAGAGGAGGTTGAGATGCGTGTTCGATATTGTCTGGTCCATTACGTAGGGACCAAAGCCAAAGCACAGACCACCAACGAAGCAGGCTCCTCGAGAGCGGCACCATCGACCGAGAACAAGATAGAGCGAGGTCGCCGAGAGAAATATGCCCAACCGCACAAGAAGGTTGAACGAGACGATCGGGCCCAAGGTTCCCGTTATTGGCCAGGCGAGGATCCCCAGCAGCGGCACCGAGGTGTTGTTGGCGAGATCTACGCCCGTTGGATAGTCGATCAGGTTGGTGGCAAACAAGTTGAGACCGTGGCTGAGTGCGTGGGGGGTGTACCCCAAGAACCAGACCATCTGGGCCGGGTCACCAAGTCCTCCCCTAGGGAGGTAGGACCCAGTGAGCGGGGAGAATGGATGGAAAAGGAGCAGTGAACCGATCGCGTAGGCGGCGATGCCAGCTGCCGAATACCACCAGCGGAGCGTGAATCGTGCCGTGGTTGGTTTGGGCATCGTGTTGATGTTAGGGGCCAACAACGTCCGTTGTTGGCCCCTCAGTCGTTCTAGAGCTCGAGTGTTGGTGGGTAGAAGATCTCCGAAAGTTCGAGCTTGCGCGATGAGAGACCCTGCTCAAATGAGTACTCAGCGATGGTCTCCAAAATGTGGCGGTTGTCGATGACGCCGTAGGGATAGAGATCGGTTCGCAACGCTTGCTGCGTCTTTGCATCGATCAGTCCGGTATCGAGAAATGGATCGAGGCCGGAGGAAGAGACAGCTGTGGAGCTCGCGGAGCCAGCAAGAGACTCGGCGGCTTCTATCTGCTTCGCCTCGAGAAATGCTGAATAGAGATTCAACATTACCCACGGGTATTTCTCTGCGACATCCTTGCGGACGACGACGCAGTGGTTGATCGGGAAGAAACCGGTCTTTTGGAAGTATCGAGCTGACTCGGTCCGATGGTCGAAGAGATACCGGACGCCGGAGCCCTCTTCGCCAAGTGGGGCGCTTGAACGATCAACGAGGTTGTTGGTTCCGGCGAGGTAGTGCAGTGCGGCGTCAAGCTCCCCGGTCTGGAGCATCTCTCCCATGTCGGTGTTGGCAGGGATGTACTGAAGATCGATTCCTGGGGGAGGAGTGAAGCCCGTGGCTCCACCGTGGCTCTTCTCCGGCGGACGCTCCATCCACCAGTGCATGCTCTTTGGGTCGACGTCATACTCATGTTGGAGAATCCCCCGTGCCCAGAGCGCCGCAGTTTGCTGATACTCCGGTACACCAACGCGCTTGCCGGCGAGCTGTGATGGTTCGGTGATGCCGGAGTCTTCGCGCACTAGGACACCAGTATGGAAGAAGCGTCGGGTCGTGAAGATTGGAAGAGCAACCCAAGTATCGATGCCGTTTGATCGAGCGATGAGGAGGCTCGACATTGACATCTCTGAGACTTGAAACTCCTGATAGCCAAGCTGGCGCCAGAAGAGCTCCGACGCGTGCAGGCTCGAACAGCGAAGATCGATGCCCTGTGGCTTCACGCGTCCACTGAGAACAGGATTTGAGCGGGGGTTCTTGTTGATCGCAAGACTTAGTTCGATATTTCCCATGAGTTCCTCCTAGATCGTTTACAAAGCTACTCAGCAATCAGAGAACTATTCGCTGATTGTTTTATTCATATGGTGCTAGCGACTTGCGATCACCTCGGCGAGGAGATCGACCTGATCCGGATTTGGATCACAGGGGTTGATAATCAGCGTCGAGCACCCAGCCTCTTCAAAGAGGTCTAGCTGCTCTCGGATGAGGGCGGGGGTGGTCAGTGCTGACGATGCCCGTTGATTGGCACCCTCACCGCGGTAGGCGTTGTACGAGCGAAGATAGCCATCTACCGCATCTTGGCTGTTGGGCCCGAGCGCAAAGCGGGGAACAAGAGCGAGCAACTTCGGCGAACCCTCGCGGCCTGCCTTTTCCCACTCGACCTGCGCGCGCTCTGCACCAGCTTTCATCCCAGCTATGCCACCCGATGTCGCGCAGATCCAGCCAGTTCCGTAGCGGGCGAGTCGGCGAAACATCGCGTCAGATGAGCCACCGAAGAGAAGAGGTGGCCCGCCAGGGGTGAATGGTTTGGGCCCAATCGGTTCCGCATCACCGTTCCAAATTGAGGTGACCCGTTCAAGGAAGCCATCCATGATTTTGCCGCGCTTGGTGATGTCAACTTCTGAGGCGACAAAGTCGTCTGGACGCGAACCCACTCCAAGGCCAAGTACAAATCTGCCCTTTGACAGCCGGTCGATGCTCGTTGCCTGCTTTGCGAACTCCGCTGCATTCGTTCGGAGTGTTGCAAGCACGACCGCGGCAGTGATCTTGATGGTCTCAGTTACCGCTGCGGCTGCTGCTGCAGAGATCATGATCTCGTAGCCTGACCAAACAAGTCGGTCATCGACAATGAGCGAGTCAAAGCCCCGATTCTCTGCTCGGATGGCCCACTCCTTCATCGTGTCACCTTCGACCCCAGGGATCATTCCCGGTAGTCCAATAGCGATCTCCACTCCGCCCCCTTGCTCGGAACCTCGAACGGTCCGTCACTGTTCTTAGCTCAACGAACGATCTTTGCACAATCGATTCGGGCAGGTTCATCCTTGCGGCAGCATCTGCCGTCGGCGGCGCTGGCTGTTCTCTGCTACGCTGTTCCAAACCACGCGGGAAGTATGTCCGTGTGAGCATCGGTGAGAGTTGCCGATGGGCCGCGACGAGTCCTGTCACATGCGGCCGCCCTCCGCTGCGCTCGACACAGCAGTTCCGGTTGCCCGGTCCTACAGGAGGCCACAGTGGGGCGGTCGTCCCCTTCGCAAGTGCAGATGCACCTCGTAACCGGAGTTTTATTTTGACTGTTTCATTTTCTGACCTTGGCGTGCCCGAGGACCTTGTTCGCGGTTTGCATAGCCGCGGTATTGATGCTGCTTTTCCTATCCAGGCAGCAACACTTGTTGATGCGCTTGCAGGCCATGATGTCTGCGGGCGAGCGCCAACTGGCTCCGGGAAGACCCTGGCCTTTGGCATCCCTGTTGTCTCTCGCGTCGGTCAGGCCTCTTCAGGTCGTCCAAAAGCGCTCATCTTGGCGCCAACTCGAGAACTAGCAGCGCAGATCTGTGAGGAACTTTCTCTTCTTGGATCGCTCCGTAACTGCCGGGTTGCCAGTTTTTACGGTGGAGTCGGGTTCGGGCCGCAGCTCAACGCTCTTCGCCGCGGCGTCGATGTTGCTGTCGCCTGTCCAGGACGTCTTCAAGACCTCATGGACAAGGGTGCGATACGGCTGAACGACGTAGAGATTGTTGTCGTTGACGAGGCAGATCGAATGGCTGACATGGGCTTTATGCCTGTCGTGCGCGAGATCCTCGATCAAGTGAAAGAGCATCGACAGACGTTGCTATTTTCGGCGACGCTCGATGGCGATGTGAAAGAGCTCATCCGCCGTTACCAGCACAACCCGAAACGCTATGAGGTTGATGGTGAAGATGACGCGATCGGTGAGTCGACTGTCCACCATTTCTGGAAGACCAATGCCAGCGACCGGGTGGAGCTGACGACAAGCATCGTGCGTGTGCACAGAGCAGCCATGGTGTTCTGTCGCACTAAGCGTGGAGCCGATCGCCTCGCAAAGCATCTCAAGATGTCAGGTCTTGATGTTGGGGCCATCCATGGTGATCGGTCGCAGGCCCAGCGGGACCAAGCTCTCGAGGCTTTCAAATCGCAACGACTCCAGGTCCTCGTCGGCACAGATGTTGCTGCACGAGGGATTCATGTTGATGGGGTCGACTGTGTCGTGCACTTTGATCCGCCCGAGGATGAGAAGGCCTACGTCCACCGCTCTGGTCGAACGGGACGAGCTGGCGCAGCTGGGACGGTAATCTCACTGGTCACACGTGAGCACCAGGGCTTTATCAAGAAGCTTCAAATTCGCCTCGGAATGTCTACTGCAGTCAATGATCCCGATGAGCAGATGCTTGCCTCCGAGCCAATCTTTGTAAAGAACACCACTCGAGTTCGTACTCCATCCCGCTCATCTGAGCGAGGTCGTGATGACCGGCCTTCACGTTCGCGCAACAGTCGACCATCGCGCCCGCGTAATGCGCGTCCAGGTCGTCCTACTAGCGAGCGTACCGATCGGCCAGAGCGTGGTGATTGGACACCGCGCAGCGAATGGACTCCAGAGGGTCGCACGACGCCTGCCCCTCGCCCACGTGACGAGCGAGCACCGCGTAGTACGGGGACTCGACCACCGCGTGCTGACGATGATCGTCGTACGCGTCAAAGTAGCGAGCGCCCGGACCGTCCCGCTGGAGATCGTCCATACCGAGATGCCGCTCCACAGCGCGTGCGCACAGAGTGGGCACCTCGCACCGGAGCCGGCGGTTCAGCCCGTGCTGGCCGCCCCTCTGCGCCAAGTGATGGTCGTCCAGCGCGTGCGAGCAGTGGTCGTCCCGGCGGGTTAGCGAGCAGTGGTCGTCCTGGCGGTCGCTCGTTCACTGGACCAAAGCCTCGCAGCGGTCGTCCAAAGAGTCGCTAGTCCACCACGTTAGGTCTGTAGTTGCGTTGAACTAGTTGGACTTACACACCGTGTTTTTCGGAGGAAGAACAACGGTGGTGAGATATTGGTTCGTCCAGTTCTGAATGCAGCTCGAAAAGAGATAGGCCGTATGTCCTGACCCTGTACGGGTGAGGAGTTCGGCGTTCCCAAGTTCCTTCGCTACATGCACAGCCCCGGAGTATGGGGTCGCTGGATCGCCAGTCGAGCCGATCACAAGAATTGGTGTCTTCGAGTGATTAACTATCGGTCCAACCTTGCCATTCGGCTTAATCGGCCAATAGACGCAACCCAAAGTTCCCCACGCCTCTTCTGCTCCGAAGATGGGCGCGACCTTTGCAATCTGCTTGGCAAGCGATTGATACTGGGATATCGATTTGGGTACAGCGTTGTCCTCGCAGTTTGTCGCGGTGTTTGCCGCCAAGAGGTTGGCGTAGGTTCCATCTTGTTGTAGGCCGGCGTAGGAGTAAGCCAGTGCGGCGATTAGCGTTCCATCGCCGTGGAGAGCGTTTGCAATTGCTTTCGCAAAGTCCGGCCAATCTTGTGTGGAGTAGAGCGATGCGGCGACAGCCGTCAGCAGGACTCCATAGTTCACTGAAACGACCCCGCCGTACTGCGATGCAAGTCGTGCTTGAACAGAACCACCACTTTTCAACTTTGACAACAGTCCAGTTAAAGCGGTCTTCGCACCATTTGGCAGTTCGGTCTTACAGGTCGAGTTCGTTGCACACCAGCTGTAGAAATTTTGAAGATCCCTCTCAAATCCCTCCGCCTGCTGCTGATCTGACACATTGTTAGAGAGGGAAGGGTCGGTGACCCCGTCAAGGACCATGGTTCGAAAGTTCTGAGGAAAAAGTTTCGCGTAGAGCTGTCCGATATAGGTTCCGTAGGAGAATCCGAAGTAGTTCAGTTTGCTCTGGCCAAGTGCGATCCGAATTCGATCAAGATCACGCACGGTGCTGAGCGTGCTGACGTTGTTGAGGACGATCGATGGAGTCTGCCGGACACATCCCTGTACATAAGCTTTGACCGCCGCTACAACAGTTTTGATCTGCGCTGAGGTCTGTGGTGCAGGATTCAGCGCGATCAATGCTCGAGTCCCGGCGGCATTGGTACAGGTAACCGGATCGCTGGCTCCCACACCGCGGGGGTCGAAGCTGACCAGATTGAAATCTCGACGGAGAGAGGCCGGAAACGAAGAGGCCGATTCAGTGAGGAATGAGATCCCCGATGCTCCGGGACCACCTGGATTGAGCACGATGTCACCGAGGGGTGACGCGCTTTTTGCTGGCAACTCAATGAGGGAGAGGTTGAGTTTCCCAACGGTTGGATGGCTGTAGTCGGCTGGAACCTGCAACACCGCGCAACGAAAAGTCGAAGCACATTTACTCCAGATGAGCTTGGTGTTCCCCGAGGCAGAGGCGGGAGATATTGCCGCTGCACTTACAAGAGAGGAAAGAGCAAGGCTGACAGCAAGTATGGAGACGGCAGGACGATGCGAACGCAG
>CAIVND010000070.1 GCA_903907185.1 uncultured Acidimicrobiaceae bacterium | reverse complement strand
CGTGAGGTCACCGGATCGACGCCGGTCTCGACCACCAAGATCCGAGCCGAAGGGGCAGTGATAGCGCTACTTCGGTTTCGACCCTCCGTAGATTACGTAGTCGAGATGCTTCCAGTAGATATCAATCGATTCAAATCCTGCGTTGGTAAGAAACTCAAGCTGAGGTTCGAGCGGCATCATGTACCGAACGTGATTCTCGTAACGGATTTGCTCCTCAGGAGTTCGATGGGTCTCCTTTGCGGCGGCTTCGGGATCTTGGCGCTGATTCGCCCGCTGCCAGGCCGCATCGATCAGGGGATCCGCGGTGTTGATTGGATCGAAGTTGAGATACCAACCACCGATGCGGAGATGCTCGTAGATCTCCACGAAAAGCTGTTGTTTTGCAAGATCGTCGATATGGTGCACGCACTGTGAGGTAACAACACAGCCCAGATCAGCGGGGATCTCCGCCGGCCAGTCACCACTGGTCATGTCAAAGGTCACGTAGCTATAGCGACCCTCGTAGGGTCGCATGCTTGCCAAACCCTCATCCATCATCGCGGCGGAGAAATCTGCAAGCACTGCGGTGGCATTGGGATAGAGATCGAGAAGGGCACGCGCAGCTGGTCCGGTGCCAGCACCGATATCGAGGATGGTGAACGCTGCGTCGTCGTCAAAGGGAAGGAGCTCGCCCATCAAGCGCCACTGTGCCAGGCGCTTTAACTCGCGAGCATCCTGTTTTGAGACATAGGCCTTAGCGCCCTCGTCGGACTGCCAAATTGCCGCATTGTTGTCCCCATCTGTGGCCATGATCTTGTCTCCCAGCTCAGTACCCCAGCACACCACGGAACGTATTAGCTCAGTGCAGCTGCGGTTGGTCTCTCGGTGATGGACACCGGTGTTGGTGTCGGGTAGTGACCAGTGAGGCACGCATTACACAATCCCGCATCTCCTGCATCGATCGCCTTATAGAGCCCCTCAAGGCTCAAAAATGCAACGGAGTCCGCTTGGAGAAAGTCCGCCATCTCCGATTGACTCATGTTGGCTGCGAGTAGTTCACCGCGCGATGGGGTGTCAATGCCGTAGAAACACGGCCATGCAAATGGAGGTGAGGAGATCCGTAGATGCACCTCGAGCGCACCCGCCTCCTTCAACATCCGCACGATCTGACCTGTCGTTGTTCCGCGAACAACCGAGTCATCGACAACAACGAGACGCTTGCCCTCAACGGATTCACGCAGTGGATTGAGCTTGCGGCGTACCGCGTTGATTCGCGCCTCGTGCGTGGGAGCGATGAAGGTACGTCCGATGTAGCGGTTTTTTACGAGTCCTTGACCAAAGGGGATACCGCTCGATGCAGCAAATCCCTCAGCGGCGGGGACCCCAGAGTCTGGAACGCCGAGCACAATATCTGCCTCAACAAAGGATTCCTCTGCGAGCTGCTGTCCCATCCGGTGTCGAGCTGCATGGATCTCTTTGCCAAACAGCTTTGTGTCTGGCCGTGCGAAATAGACAAATTCAAAGACGCAGAGACGGGGGTCGATCCGCTCCTTCGCAAAGGGATAGGACGAGCGCGGACCGTCTTGGTCGATAATCACCATCTCGCCGGGTTCAAGTTCACGGACGAAACTTGCGCCGACGATGTCGAGTGCGGGGCTCTCGGACGCGATCACCCAACCACCAGGGGTCTCGTCGGTTGGTTCAAGTCGACCGAGACAAAGCGGCCGAAAGCCATTGGGGTCACGGACGCCAATGAGATGCTTTGTATCGATCAGCCCGAAGGAGAACGCTCCCCAAAGTCGCGGCAGAACGAGGTTCAATACCTCTTCGAGCGTGTTGGACGATTCCGGATCACGAAGGTCGTCATAGGCCAGTGCCATGAGTTCGGCAACGAGATCACTGTCGGAGCTGGAGATTCCAGGAAGCATGTTCTGCTCCTCCTCAAGCTCTGCAACATTGGTCAGGTTTCCATTGTGACCAAGAGCAAACCCGTTTTCGCCGATACTCCGATAGACGGGCTGCGCGTTCTGCCAGGTACTCGCGCCACCGGTGGAGTACCGAACATGGCCAAGCGCGAGGTGACCAGTAAGCGATGCGAGTTTTCTTGCATCAAAGGCAGAGGTTACGAGTCCCATCTCCTTGGAGACAACGATCTCTTGACCATCGCTAACCGCCATACCTGCTGACTCTTGGCCGCGATGTTGCAGCGCAAATAGCCCATCAAAGACGAGGTGGGAAACCTCTACACCTGGGGCATAGATCCCAAATACCCCGCAGGCCTCTTTCACTCCATCTATTCTGCCACCGATCGCTGTCGCTTCGATCAGTTTTGCCCATTCATTCTCCTTCATCTGTGCTCTGTAACACGCCGTTTGTAGACTCCGTCCATGATCGATCTGCATAGTCACTCTGTTTTCTCCGATGGTTCAGAGCGTCCTCAACGAGTTGTCGAACTCGCCAAGGAGGCCGGGTGCACAGCGGTCGCGCTCACCGACCACGATGGTCTCGGTGGTCTTGATGAGGCCCGCCAACGAGCGAACGAGCTCGAGCTCGAACTTGTCGATGGCTGTGAAGTGTCCTGCGCCCTCGGAGAGAGTTCGCTGCATGTGCTCTGCTACTTCGTCCGTGGTGACAGCGGTCCGCTGCCCGAAGAGCTAGCCCATCTCCGCGACGACCGAGAGCGACGAAATGTTCTCATGGTCGAGAAACTCCAGGCTCTTGGGCTTCCCATCACCTTCGAGGAGGTCTCAGCAAAGGCGGAGGGGATGGGAATTGGACGTCCACATGTCGCTGCCGTCCTCAAGG
>CAIVND010000069.1 GCA_903907185.1 uncultured Acidimicrobiaceae bacterium | reverse complement strand
CGATCTTCGTCAGATCTCGGCCACCCGCTGTTGCGAGCTCAGGAGTCCCACCGCCCCCTCCTCCTACTAACTTCGCGGCAATTGAAGCAACCTCTTTCGCGCTGAGGCCGGTCTCTTTTGCAAGCGCTACGACAAGTGCAACCTTTTCACCGTCGGGTGTTCCAATTCCAGCGACCCTATCGACACCGCTTCCACGGACAGCAAGCGCGAGTTCACGCAGCGCATCGGCATCGATTCCATCTCGCCGAAAGACCAAACTCCCATCAGTGGCATCTGCGACAAGTTGTTTCGCTACATCGCCGAGCTGTGCGCGTTTGAGCGAACTGACCTCATCTTCGAGCTCATGCTGTCGCTCAAGGAGTCGGCCAAGAGTCTCTTCGAGTTCGCCTGGCTGTGTTCTAAGCAATGATGACGCATGTTCAATCAAGTCGCGCTGAGCATCAGCCTCTCGAAGGGCGCCAAAGCCGGTTACTGCCTCGAGTCTGCGGGTGTTGGCTCCGATCGATCCCTCGGAGACGATCCGAAAAGAACCGATCATCCCGAGCGCGTCGACATGAGTACCGCCGCAAAGCTCGACTGAGAGATCACCCGCTTCAACCACCCGAACGACCGAACCATATTTGTCGCCAAAGAACGCAATTGCACCTGCTGCCTCCGCATCGGCCTTCGATGACTCATAGGTCCGAACGCTGTGATCACTCAAGATCTCGCTGTTTACGAGCCGTTCGACCTCAATTCGTTCGGCACTCTCCAACGACCCGAAATGGCTGAAGTCAAAGCGGAGCCGGTCCGGTGCAACAAGTGAACCCTGTTGGGTTACGTGATCGCCAAGAACCGCGCGCAACGCATGCTGGAGGAGATGAGTCGCTGTGTGATTTCGACGGATTGCCGCTCGGCGATCGACATCAATCTCCGCAATCACCTCATCGCCCTGTGTCAACTCACCGGAGATGAGGTAGCCAACGTGACGGAAAAGGCCGTCGGCAACCCGCGTCGTGTCAAGAACTCGCATCTTTGCCTGCGCGGATTCAATCGTTCCGCTATCGCCGATCTGACCACCACCCTCGCCATAGAAGGGAGTTGTGTCCAAGATCACATCAAGGAGTTGCTTACCATCAGGGACGCCCTCTCCCTCAAAATTTGCATAGGTTCCGGTGTCTTCACGGTCAATGATCGCAAGCACTGTCGAGGCAACCCGGCTTTCGTCATAGCCAACAAAGTTTGTGACCCCAAAGCTATCGACGAGCGCACGCCAGCTCTCCGGAGTGCCTGCACCGGCACCGATGGACTTGCCTGCGAGACGCGCGCGATTCCTCTGCTCGTCCATGGCTTGATCGAATCCCTCGCGGTCGACGCTGACTCCCCGCTCGGTCGCAAACTCGACCGTGAGGTCGATGGGGAATCCAAAGGTGTCATGCAATTTAAATGCAACCTCACCATCGATCGATTGCACACCTCTTGCCAGCTCCGCTTCGATGAGGAGAGTGCCTGAGCGGAGGGTCTTTCGGAAGGCTTCCTCCTCATGGCTGACAACGGTCTGCACGAAGGACTGACTGTGTTCAAGTTTCGGGTAGGCCGTACGAAGTGTCTCAACCGCTGTCGCGACGAGAACCGGTGTAACAAGATCTTCCACACCGAGCTGATAGGCACGCATCACTGCGCGACGTATCACTCGCCGCAGTGTGTAGCCCCTTCCCTCATTGCTTGGAAAGACTCCGTCGGAGATCAGCATCGTCATCGCCCTCGCATGATCCGCAAGGATACGAAGAGCAACGTCTGTAGATTCAGAGACACCCATGCGCTGTCCAGTCAGGCGCGAGGCCTCCTCAATCAACGGAGCGACTAGGTCGGTCTCAAAGACCGACTCGACACCCTGGGCAAGAAAGAGCATCCGTTCCATCCCAGCGCCGGTGTCGATATTTTTGCGCGGAAGGTCGTGCATCGAACCATCGATCTCCCGCTCAAACTGAGTAAAGACGAGATTCCAGATCTCAATGTAACGAGCGTCAGAGCCATTGGCTGGCCCACCTCCACTGCCATATTCTGGACCGCGGTCGTAGTAGATCTCTGAGCATGGGCCGCAGGGACCGGTGTCGCCCATCTGCCAAAAGTTGTCCGCACCCATCTTCTGTATGCGCTCAAGGGGCATTCCTGCGGTCTCCTGCCAGATTCCGCTCGAGTCGGTATCGCTCTCATGCACCGTGACCCAAAGTCGATCAGGATCAAAGCCAAGGACCTCGGTGACGAACTCCCACGCAAAAGGGATCGCCTCCTCTTTGAAATAGTCACCGAAGCTGAAGTTTCCCAACATCTCAAAGAAGGTCGCGTGCCGTGAGGTCGTGCCGATCTGGTCGATATCGACCATGCGAAAGCACGGCTGCACGGTCGTTACTCGGGGAGACGGTGGTGTCTGCTCACCGAGAAAGTACGGCTTGAACTGCACCATTCCCGCGATCGTGAACATGATCGAGGGATCATGAGGAATAAGCGAGGCCGCGGGGAGAGCGAGATGGCCCCGTTCGACAAAAAAGCGCGTATAGGCCTGGCGTAGGCCGTTCGCGTCCATGGTCATCGATTCTGCCTCTCCGTCTCGTTGTCGTCGATGAGATTATTGTCGCGATCGACCGGTCCCGGTGACGAGCTTGTTGACTGCTCGCCGGAGCGCAGTGCCACAAGACGGTCGTACAGCTCTTGTTCACGGCCCCGACCCACTGGTCGGAAATATCGTCTACCGACCAGTTCTTCGGGGAGATACGACGCGTCTACCCATCCTCGTGGGTCATCATGTGGATACTGATAGCCCTGGCCGTGTCCGAGCTGGGAGGCTCCCTGATAGTGCCCATCTCGAAGGAATGGTGGAACTGCGCCTGCCGGAAGGCTCGCTACGTCGCTTGCCGCCTCGCTATAGGCAACGGTCGAAGCGTTGGACTTCGGCGCGAGTGCAAGATAGGTCACCGCTTGGGTGAGATTCAGCGAAGCTTCGGGAAGCCCAACACGGTCGAGCGCCTCGGCAGCAGCATTGGCCACGACAAGTCCCATCGGGTCGGCGTTACCGACGTCCTCACTTGCGAGGATCACCAATCTTCGGGCGATAAAGCGTGGGTCCTCGCCCTGAGCGATCAAGCGGGCCAACCAATAGACCCCGGCATCGGGATCAGAGCCACGGATCGATTTGATGAACGCACTGATGAGGTCATAGTGCTCATCGCGTCCAAACCGCAGTGCTCGAGTCGTACGAGCTCCCTCGATTGTGGCGACATCGATGTGTGCTGGCTCAGTTGGTCCACCGAGCGAGCTGGACTCTCTCTTTTGTTTCGTCCGGGCAATCGCGATTGCCACCTCGAGCGAGGTAAGCACCGATCGAGCATCACCCTCGCCGAACTCGCAACAGATCCGTAACGCCTCCTCATCGATCGTCACTCCCTCTCGGTCAAGAGCACGAAGTGCGACCTCGGACAGCTCTTCTCGTGTGAGCTCCTCAAATCGATAGAGCGTGAGACGACTGAGAAGCGGAGCGTTCAATGCGAAAAATGGATTCTCGGTCGTTGCACCGATTAACACGACAGTTCCATCTTCAACGCCGGGCAGCAACGCATCTTGCTGAGAACGACTAAAGCGATGGATCTCGTCGAGAAAGAGGATGGTGCCCCTCCCGTTCATGCCCAACTGGCGACGCGCGCCCTCAAGCACCTCCCGGACATCTTTGACACCTGCGGTCACTGCAGAGAGCTGAACAAAACTTTTGTCGATACTCTCGGCGATAAGTCGGGCGATCGTTGTCTTACCGGTACCCGGAGGACCAAAAAAGATCGCAGAGCCAAGCTCCCCGCTCTCCACGATCATTCGAAGTGGAGCACGCTCACCAACAAGCTTGGGCTGGCCAATCACTTCAGCGATCGATCGCGGCCGCATGCGATGTGCCAGTGGAGCGCGACTCGCTAGCTCCTGCTCCGCGGCGGCATCGAAGAGGTCCTGTGCGCGTTCGGCCGCCATCGACGATCAACCACCCGCAGTCGGTCGCGCACCCTTGGAAACGAGCGGTGGACGGATGCCGAGTTCACCCATCTGACGCGCGGAGATCGGACGAGGAGCGCCAGTCATGAGATCGGTCCCGGACTGGGTCTTTGGAAAGGCGATCACCTCTCGGATGTTCTCCTCGCCAGCCAAGATTGCCACAAATCGATCCAACCCGATCGCGAACCCGCCGTGGGGAGGGGCACCATATTTGAATGCACCAAGCAGAAAACCGAAACGACTTTCGGCCTCCTCATCGCTAATTCCAAGCGCCTGAAATACCTGGGCTTGGATGTCGCTTCGATGGATACGGATGCTCCCCGATCCAAGCTCCCAGCCATTGAGGACGAGGTCGTAGGACTGCGCCCGTACCGAGAGCGGATCGGTCTCCATCCGATCAAGATCATCAGCATGCGGCATCGTGAACGGATGATGTGCAGCAATAAGGTGCCCTTCGTCATCGACACCCTCGAACATTGGGAAATCGATCACCCAACAGAATCGTCGCGGTCCCTCGTGGACCGGAGGTCGCCCAAGGTCAACACGGAGCTGGCCAAGGATCGAACACACCTTGAGATACTCGTCAGCTACGACTAGGACGAGATCACCTCGCACCGCCTTGGTCGCCTGGATGATACCGGTGCGTTCATCTTCGGTAAGGAATTTCGTGATCGGTGACTCGAGGTCAAGCACACCCTCAGGAAGGGTGACCGTTCGCATCCACACCAGTCCCTTTGCACCAATCTCCTTCGCTCGATCGATGATGCCATCGAGCTTTGCTCGGCCAAACTCGGCACCACCTTGAATTCGGATCGCCTTGACACATGGTGCCTTAAAGGCATTGAACTGGGTCGCTGCAAGTGCCTTTGAGAGATCGATTAACTCCATCGCAAATCGAAGGTCTGGCTTGTCAGAACCGTACCGATCGATCGCTTCGTGCCAGGTCATCTCCACAATTTCGTCAGGAGCCTCGCCATCAACCGCGTAGGTCGCGTCAGCAACCGCATGTGCAACGAATGAACGAATATCAACCTCAGTTACGAACGAGGCTTCGATATCAAGCTGTGTGAATTCAAACTGTCGGTCTGCTCGGAGATCCTCATCGCGCAGACAGCGAGCCATCTGGAAGTACCGGTCAAAACCCCCCACCATGGTGAGCTGTTTTGCAATCTGAGGCGACTGTGGAAGCACGTAGAACGATCCATGCTGAAGTCTCGATGGCACTGCGAACTCCCGAGCACCCTCAGGAGTTGGCGTCCAAAGTAGGGGCGTTTCAATCTCCAAGAAGCCCTGTTCCTCCATAGAGTGGCGAAGTGCCGCCGACACCTTTGCTCGAAGGCGAAGGTTGGCCTGCATCTTGTGGCTTCGAAGATCGATATATCGATGACGCAGTCGCACGGACTCATCGGTGTCGGTATGACCATCGAGAAGGAAGGGAGGCGGCTCAGCCCCATTGAGAATCTCTACAACACTGTCACCAATTTCGACTGCGCCTGTTTCGAGGGATTCGTTCTCCGTGCCCTCTGGTCGAGCGCGAACGACTCCAGTGATGCGAACGACAAACTCTGCTCGCAGGGTGTGAGCACCGTCGACCACACACTGAATCAGCCCAGTGTGATCACGAAGATCGATAAAGGCCAGATGTTCGCCATGTTCTCTGCGTCGCGCCACCCATCCGCAGACCGAGACGGTTCTCCCGATGTCCTCAACACCCAGGGTCCCGCAGTAGTCGGTGCGTAGACCAACCGGGGCCGGTGCATCACTTCTCACACGCAACGACCCACTCATGACAACAGCTCCCTTATCCGTTCGACCATCACGCCTCGAGCGACCTGCTCCTGGTGGTGTTCATGCTCGCCTCGCAACACGCGTAGGGTTACCTCGCCCTTTTCGATCTCGTCCTGTCCCACAATTAATGCGATGCGTGCTCCCGAACGATCTGCCATTCGAAGCTGTGCCTTCATCGATCGATGATCAAAAGCACGATCACACGAAAGACCCAACGATCGAAGTTGGTAGGTCAGGTCGCGAGCATGTTCACCGCCAGCAAGATCGATGACAAAGAGCTCGAGTGCAGGCTCTTCGTTATCAAAGAGACCCTCCGCCTCTTGGGCAAGAAGAACGCGTTCGATCCCACTTCCAAATCCAATTCCCGGCGTCGCTGGTCCGCCAAGTGCCTCAGTCAAACCGTTGTACCTTCCGCCACCACCGACGGCATTCTGGGCACCTTCGAGTGCAGAGGAGGAAAACTCGAACGTCGTTCGGGTGTAGTAATCAAAACCGCGGACCAAAAAATCGTCACGTGAGTAGCGAACGCCGACGGCGTCAAGCCCTTCGAGCACCCGTGCAATATGTAACTCACACTCTTCACAGAGCGAGTCCGCAAAACGTGGAGCATCGCGAAGTACGAGTTGACAGGCCGGACGCTTGCAATCGAGTACCCGAAGTGGATTCTTCTCCCAACCCTCTTGGTGCTCATCGCAAAGTCGAGCTTGATGCTCGCCGAGGTAGCTAACCAAGACCTCAAGATACGCGGGTCGACAGTTCTCATCTCCCATCGAGTTCACGCGTAACGTCAGCTGTCTAAGACCCACGCGGTGCAGATAGTCATGGAGGAGCGCAATCACCTCGACATCAAGATCCGGATCATCACTTCCCAGCACTTCGACACCCAGCTGATGATGTTGACGGTACCGTCCTGCTTGGGGCCGCTCATAGCGGAACGCTGGCGTTACATACCAGGCCTTCCATGGGAGTAGCGGCCGATGCTGAACGAAGGCTCGGACAACCGATGCGGTTCCCTCTGGCCGGAGCGCCAGGTTCCGGCCTCCTTTGTCTTCGAAGGTATACATCTCCTTGGTAACGACCTCGGAGTCTTCGCCAATCCCGCGGTTAAAGACAGCGAGATCTTCGAACATCGGGGAGATCAAAAGGCCATAGCCCGCGCGTTGCGCCTCACGGGCAAAGGTCGAAATGAGGCGCGCAAAGCGCGCACTCTCTGGGGCGAGCACATCGCGTGTGCCCGTTGGCGCCTGAAACGAGGTCACTTTGCCGAAGCTGTGAGGAGTCGTCCGCCCCCAGGTAGGAGTCGATATGCGTCATAGACTCCCTCAACTTGCCGCAAAGCGCCAAGCACGGAATCAAGATGTCCAAGATCAGAGAGTTCACACTCAAAACGCATGCTTGTCACCCTATCCGCTGCCGTCTGCGTGGATGAGGAGATGATCCCAACATGGAACTCTCCTAGTACCTTTGCAACCTCGACAAACACCTGCGAACGTCCGAGTGCTTTTACCTCGATTCCCGCGACAAAAACACCGGAACCCGATTCAATCCACTCAACCTCGATCAATCGCTCCCTATTTTCGCCAGCGAGGGTAAGCGAATTGATGCAACCGCTACGGTGCACCGAGACGCCACGACCACGTGTAACAAAACCAATTATCTGATCACCAGGCACCGGCGTGCAGCAACGAGACAGTCGTACCATCACGTCATCGAGACCCTCAACATAGACACCCGATCCTGAGACATGCTTTGAGGTGCGACGCGGTGCGAGCACTGTCGAGGGAAGCTGCACCTCGCCCCCGCGCAGATCTCGGTTCAGACGCTGAACAACGCTCTGGACGGAGGAGTGGCCCTCGCCAATGCCAACATAGAGCGAGTCGAGATCATCAAATCCGAGCTCATGGGCAACCGAAAGGAGCTCATCGGACTTGACCAACCGTTGCGCTGGCATTCCCTCGCGTCGCATCATCTTCAACAGCTCTTCATGACCGTTTTCGATCGCATCCTCACGACGTTCTCGCGAAAACCACTGACGGATCTTGTTCTTCGCGCGAGACGAGACTGCAATGTTGAGCCAGTCGCGACTTGGCGCAGCGGTCGGTGCCTTCGAAGTGAAGATCTCAATGGTTTCGCCCGAGGAGAGCGGCGTATCAAGCGCGACAAGCCGGCCATTTACCCTTGCGCCAACACAGTGGTGCCCAACCTCAGTATGGATCGCATAAGCAAAGTCAATCGGCGTTGACCCAGTCGGCAACGTAATGATCGCACCCTTTGGAGTAAAGACGTAGACCTCGTCCTGTTCGAGATCGAGTTTCAAGTTCTCCAGAAACTCGATGGGATCTTCGCTATCGCGGTCGATGTCAACGATCCGCTTTAACCACGCCATATCCTCGACAAGATCCGCACCATTGTTGTGCGAGATGCTGTCTTTATATCCCCAGTGAGCGGCGATCCCATGCTCAGCCCGATGATGCATCTCATGGGTTCGG
>CAIVND010000068.1 GCA_903907185.1 uncultured Acidimicrobiaceae bacterium | reverse complement strand
CTACGGATCTTCATCGTAGAGGTTTCAATGGATAACGAACGAGCCTTCAAAGGCCGCCAGCCATCTTTTCCTGGATCGCTCTCTTGCAACGATGCAGTCGTCCTCATCTCAACAAATATCGACTGCATGCTCAATGAGATTGAACGGCAACAGCTCGCGATTCACCTCAAGACGTGCCTATCGTGTGCACAACTTCAAACCCATTTTTCAATGTTGTTCGTTCGAATCCAGCCTGAACAGTTACCAGCACCAATCGAGGATCGATCACTGATCGAACTGACGGCGTCGGTTCTGAACGAGGTTGAGATACGCGAGCGCCGCGCTCGTCGGTCAAAGCACCGCAGTCGTCGAACCAAACTGCAGCTCGCCTTTGCCGTTTTACCCTTTGCGCTTTGTCTCAGTCTCCTCGGAACTGACGCGCTCGCTGGTGCGCGTATTGTCCCAACTCATGTCGCCACTCCCTGTACACAACACATTGCGGTTCTTCACGGCCACGCCACTACGCTCAATCGCGTCGTTGATCGATGAAAATGAGTTCAACTACCGTTCGGTGTGGACCAGATCGGTCATGGTATTGAAAGTTGGAGTGGGATGGCTTACCCGGTAGCAACGAAACGCCAGGTTCTGGCTGCCTGTGAGCATCTCCGAGCGGTTGACCCCTCCTTCATTGAGATAATCGATCAGGCCGGTCCAATTTCATTACCTCCCTCAAAGACAGATCACTTTGCCTACTTGGTGCGATCTGTTGTTCACCAACAGCTCGCTGGTGCGGCCGCAAGAACAATTCATGGTCGCTTGGCTGTGTTGGCCGGAGGGGAGATGCGCCCTGAGGTGCTGCTTGGGATCGACGAGCTCACTATGCGCAGTGCTGGGATCTCGGGAAACAAATATCTCGCAATCACCGACCTTGCACAGCACGCTGTTGATGGGAAGCTGGCAATCACCGACCAAGATCTTCGCCGACAGTCCAACGAGCAGATCATCGAAGCGCTCTCGAGCGTGCGCGGCATTGGACCTTGGACCGCTCAGATGTTTCTTATGCACCAACTGCGGCGCCTTGATGTCTGGCCCACTGGAGATCTTGGGGTGAGGAATGGGTTCGGTCTCATTCACCGATCACCGATGCCAACCCCAAAGGAGCTAGAGCTCCAAGGAGTGCTTCTTCGTCCTTATCGCACCGTAGCCGCGGTGTACTGCTGGCGCGCCGTTGATCTCGCACGCGAAAAAAGAGTCGAGCGATTGTGACCTAAGCGATGCCCATGCGCTCTTTGAGTCGGGCGTCGATCGCTGCAAGGAACTCTTCGGTTGTGAGGAATGGCGCATCTGGGGAGATGAGAATAGCCAGATCCTTGGTCATCTGACCAGCCTCAACAGTCTCGATACAGACCGACTCAAGTGTCTCAGCAAACTTCGTGACCTCAGGGGTGTTATCGAACTTTCCGCGGTAGGCAAGACCACGAGTCCACGCAAAGATCGAGGCAATCGGGTTTGTCGAAGTAGGAAGTCCCTGCTGATGCATTCGGAAGTGGCGGGTCACCGTTCCATGTGCAGCCTCCGCCTCGATGGTCTTGCCATCTGGCGTCATCAGAACTGAGGTCATGAGGCCAAGTGAGCCGTAGCCCTGCGCAACGCTATCCGACTGTACGTCGCCGTCATAGTTCTTACATGCCCAGACATATCCGCCCTCCCACTTCAACGAAGAGGCAACCATGTCATCGATCAGGCGGTGCTCATAGGTAAGTCCCGCTGCCTGAAACTCATCCTTGTACTCGTTCTCAAACGTCTCGGCAAAGATGTCTTTGAACCTTCCGTCATAGACCTTCATGATGGTGTTCTTCGTCGAAAGGTAGAGCGGATAGTTTCGATCTAGCGCGTAGCGCATTGACGCACGGGCAAAGTCGCGGATCGAATCATCGAAGTTAAACATTCCCATAACGACGCCGCCATTGGCGGGAAAGGTAGCAATCTCTAACTCCACTGGAGCTGATCCATCCTCTGGCACATAGGTCAATAAGGCCTTACCCGCAGCGGGCACCTTGAAGTCCGTGGCACGGTACTGGTCGGCGAACGCATGGCGACCAATAACAATCGGCTTCGTCCAACTTGGAACCAGTCGAGGGACGTTTTTGATGACGATCGGCTCCCGGAAGATCACCCCACCGAGAATGTTACGGATCGTGCCGTTTGGGCTCCGGTACATCTCCTTCAGACCAAACTCTTCGACGCGAGCCTCATCCGGGGTGATAGTTGCGCACTTGACCGCAACGCCATACTTCTTCGTTGCCTCAGCCGAGTCGATAGTGATCTGGTCGTTCGAAGCGTCCCGAGACTCCATGCCGAGGTCAAAGTACTTCAGGTCGATGTCAAGGTAGGGGTAGATCAAATAGTCCTTGAT
>CAIVND010000067.1 GCA_903907185.1 uncultured Acidimicrobiaceae bacterium | reverse complement strand
GGATTCCCCCATCGCGGTAGAGAGACTTTTGAGCAGCCAAAAGTAAGCGGTGATCTGGGGAACCCGGCAGGCCGTCTCATGATCGAGCCCTCGCCGGTGCGGTGTTGCTATCGCAGTTTGGGTGCTCATGTCGGAGCGGACTTTAGTTCGAGTGGGCGAGGGGAGCTGTGCTCATCATCGTTGCCTCTGGGTGAACACAGTTCCGCACCTTCGTAAGGAGTGCGACGAGTTGGTCCTGTTCAGCTTTAGTGAGCGATCCTCCGAGGATGCGCTCGATATCGGCTTCGTGGCGACTGATAGCCGCGGTGATCCGTTCCCTTCCCTCGTCGGTCAACATTGCAAAGGTTCCCCTTCGATCTCCCTCACAGCTGGCTCGTAAACACAGCTTCGCCTCAACCAGCCGGTCAAGAGTTCTCGTGAGGCCGCTTCGAGTAAGGCCGGTCTGTGCAGCGAGATCAGACATTCTCAGCAGTCCACCCGGTGATCGACTTAAACGGATCAGCACCTCAAAGGCCTGACCGGTAACACCGGTCTCCTTCTCGATTGTCGGAACAATTTTTCTGCGAAGGGCCTGTGCGCTCTCGAATATCAATCCGACCAGCGTGATGGGGTCGGTGATGCTCCGGGTGCACTCACCACTCTCTTCGCAGCTCATAGGGCAAGTATAGCGACACCAAACAATAGTTAACTAAACAACTATTGTTTGGTGTATAGTTGTATCAACAACTAATTTACCTACTGGGAATTCGCCCAGAGGGAGCATGGAGGTATCAAATGACCGTACTTACCCGCAGTGTTGCAGAGCGGCTTGTCCCTGAGACCGGAACCTATGCCTTGGATGCTTCGCACTCCACCGTTGATTTCGTGGCGCGCCATCTCGTGGTCGCAAAGGTACGTGGAACTTTTACCGGTGTTGCCGGGACGCTCACCGTAGGAGCAGAGCCAGAGGATTCAAATTTGCAGGTGACCATCGACATGAGCTCAGTTAATACCCGTGAAGAGGGTCGCGACACCCACCTTCGCTCGGCAGATTTCTTCGACGTCGCGAACTATCCGGAGATGCACTACGTGTCGACGTCTGTTCGGCCCGTCGGCGATCAATGGGTTATCGATGGTGAGCTGACGGTCCACGGAGTGTCAAAGCTTGTTCCGCTGAAGGTGGAATTTCTCGGAGGTGTCGCTGATCCTTGGGGTGGAGAGCGGATCGCCTTTTCCGCCAACGCAGAGATCGATCGTGAGGATTTTGGACTTACCTGGAACGCTGCATTAGAGGCTGGCGGCGTTGTGGTCAGTCGCAATATCAAGATTGAGATCGAAGCAGAGTTTGTTCGTCAACCTTAAGCACGTCTCGCTCGACCATGTGAGCTGATTGCTCATCGTGATCCGGGAGTTGGCTTAACAAGAGGAGAGTTGGATCGGCGGTTGTCGCCGGTTCAGCTCTCCTTCTTCATTATCTCCCGAGGGATCGCTCAACCCGTCAGGAGTTCTCTGCCTGATCCGCTAATCACGCAATCGATGGCTGGCGCTCATCGAGCCGATCCGGGTGTTGTTTACCAAACCGAAGGTGCAGAGCGATCGCTCCGCTGACGATGGCCGCATAGAAACACCAAAGAGAGGCAAATCCGTCAGCGCTCAAAAATGCGAGCGCAATGACAACAGCGAAGTTCGCAAGGCCGAACCATACGACGGTGCGAAGACCTGATATGAGGAGTGACCCACAGGTTGCAATGATGTAGAGACTGACAAAGGTCCAGTAATCGAGCCAACTCGTGTGCTCTGGTTGACGGTCGGCAACTACTTCGCAGACATCCGTCTGCTCAACGATCCAAGCTGTCTCCATGAGCTGGATCAGAGCCAAGCCTTTAGCGGCAAGATCAGCGTTGAGGGTGATGTTGTGGGTTGGCAACATGACCTCGACACTATGGCGAGAGCTTCAGATCATTCCGATGCAAATCCGGTGCATGGATCAAATGACGCTCTCATCGAGGTAGGGGAGAACTACGAGGAGCTTTGGTTTCGAGTCGACCACGGGTGTGCACGACGATCTGTCGCGGAGCTGATCGACGGTCGCTCGTCGGCCGAGCGGGCTGTGACTGGTCGCATCGTGCTCGTCGATGACCAGGCCATCGCCATCTGGTCAGCACCAGAGATAGGGGCGGCACTCTTTGTCGATGAGCATGGTTGGAAGAGGTCGATCTCTCTTGGAGTAACACGGGACGAGATCGCCGCGGTCATTACGGGCCTTGTCGCCGATGGCGATCTTCCAAGCGGTTGGACTGCGGTCGATCCATGCTGATCGTTTGGGCGGAGCACGTTACTGAAGCGGTGAAGGTCACCTCGCCTGATTCTGGTCGTAGCGAACCAGGCCAATTGGATCTCCTACCTACACTGGCGAGATGCACGTAGCGCTGCTCGGCTCGTTGACCCGAGCAGTGCTATTTACCGACATCGGCCACAGTTTTCGCGAGGCGTTTTCGATGTTTTTGGAGACGCTGTGGGCTCTCGTACTTGGCTTTTCGCTCTCGGGCATGGTCCAGGCATTTGTTCCAAGATCACAGATGCAAAAAAAGCTTGGCCATCGACGCGCCCCAGATTTCATTCGCGCTTCGATCTACGGAATGATCTCCTCCTCCTGTTCATATGCAGCGTCTGCGATGGCGAGGTCGCTCTTTATCCGCGGAGCGGATTTTCTCGCTGCGATGGTATTCATGTTTGCGTCGACAAATCTTGTGATCGAGCTTGGCATCGTGCTCTTGGTCCTCATTGGATGGCAGTTTGTCGTGGCCGAGTTTGTAGGCGGGATGATCATGATGTTTTTACTCGTGGCCTTCGGCGGTCTGTGGTTTCGCGGGAAAAGTCTGTCGGCTGCACAGGCCATGGCTGGGCGTGCACCGACCGGTGCAGCCCACGGTGAGGCCGAAGAGCTTGGTGTACAAAAAGTTCGAGAACGTCTGGCATCGCGTGCCGGATGGTCCGATGCCGCGCGCTTCTCCATGGGGGATCTCACGATGTTGCGCCGCGAGATGGTGCTGGGATTTGTTGTCGCTGGATTTCTCGCCGTGCTGGTGCCGACTTCGTGGTGGAACGAACTCTTTCTCCACGGTCACGGTTTTTGGACAACGCTTGAAAACGTCACAGTCGGTCCGTTTGTCGCAATTATCAGCTTTGTTTGCTCGGTAGGGAACATCCCACTTGCCGCCGCGCTTTGGAAGGGTGGCATCAGCTTTGGTGGCGTCGTGAGCTTCATCTTCGCTGACCTCATCACTCTTCCGCTTCTGATCATCTATGCAAAGCAGTATGG
>CAIVND010000066.1 GCA_903907185.1 uncultured Acidimicrobiaceae bacterium | reverse complement strand
GTTTCACGTGAAACATCGGGTGAAGCGAGTTCCTTGACCAGATTCTGGGGGTTGTCGCCACCAAAACTGCCGAACTCGTTCCAGACGATCGTTTCGCGTGTGCGCACAGCTTAGTGCTTATCCCTCTACAGAAGGCGATTAGTTCCGAGGATTTTTTGGATGTTTCACGTGAAACATCCAAACCAACTAGTTGAAAAGTGGTCGCTTCAATGGCACACCAGTTCGCCTCGGGTAACGGTCATCACAGAGCTCTCGCTGTCGCAGTGCGGTAAATGACCAGGGTGAAACTTGGGACTTGATGATCTCTAGTCCGAGAACACCACAACCCTCAACCGGCCAGCGCTCGCTCTGACCACCGCCTGGAGGATCAGATACCACGAGCAGACCGCCGATCTTGAGAAAGGGAGCGGCACACTCGGCTGCGACGGCTGGAGGTCCAAACCCACGGGCAACAACGAGATCGTAGGAGGCGCGATGGCGGAGGTCTCGTCCGGCCTCCTCAGCACGCTGGGCAATCACCGTGAGCCGATCGCCCCAGCCGAGCTCGTCGAGTGCCAACCCAAGACTCTCGGCACGACTGCTTCGTCCGTCGAGGAGTGACACGCGGAGTTTTGGCCAGCCGTCCGCAATCACCAGACCCGGCAGGCCACCGCCGCTTCCAAGATCAAGTAGTCGAGCATCGGTCGGAAGGAGATCTTCCACAAAGGAGAAAAAGCTCCGTGCTTGGTCGATATGACTGGCCAGAGGAGCCTTGCCAATAACGCCATGGCGCTGCGCCTCCTCCAGAATGGCCATCACCTGAGGATCGAGATCAGACATATCGATGAACCTTCTGCCAGCACAAGAATGGGTGGTACTACGGTACCTACTGGCGGTAACGCAGGGAAGAAACTAGGCCTCAGCAACTGCGAGGCGGATGACCACATAGCGGCGTGGGTCCACGCCCTCAGAGGTTGTCACTACGCCATCGATCTCGTTCACCGCGTCGTGAACGATCTTACGATCAGGAGCGCCCATTGGCTCAAGGGCCTGTGCAACACCTGTGGTCTTCACCTCGTCGGCTACCATTGCGACGAACTCGCTAAGGGCCGCAGCTCGCTTCGCCCGAAATCCAGCGATGTCAAGGATGACGCGACCTGTTTGGTCCTCTGAGCGATGTTGGATAACCGTCCGAGCAAGCTCTTGAAGTGCCTCGAGCGTGGCACCACGCTGACCGATCATCAAGCCGAGATCTTCGCCATGTACCTCAACAAAGATGTAGTTATCTTCGGTACGGGTGGTCGTCGTAGCGGTTACGCCGAAGGCGTCAGCAACACCTTGAACAAAGGTTTTCACCGTTGTTGCCTGCTCTTCAACACTCATGATGCTCTCCTCATTTGGTTCACGGACTGGCTTTGGACCGCTCGATTTTGCAGAACGGTTTTTCTCGGAACGTTGACGCTGGGGCTGCGGCTTTGAAGATGGCTGCTTGTCCCTATCGTTGTCGTCAGGTCCATCGGCGGTAGGTTGCTGTCCACCCGATCGAGTCCGTGGACGGTCAGGCGAGTCGCTGCGGTTATTACCCTGGCGACGGCTGCGCTGGGGCCGCTTTGGTCGAGGTGGCGCGGGTCGCACTCGTACTCGAATTCGGGCATCACTCCGCCCAATTCCAAAGAGGCCGGACTTTGCCTCACCAACGACCACGACCTCGGCATCGCGTTCATCTACGCCGAGCTGGTCAAGCGCGATCTCCAATGCCTCAGGAACACTTCGCCCTACGGTCTCAACCCATTCCATCGTTATCGAGACCTTCTCGGTCTTTTGCCTCTCGCACGAGGCTGGGCCTTTGGTGCCGGAGCCTTTGGTGCCGGGGCCTTTGCCGTTGGGGTTGGCTTACCCTTCGGGGGTGTGGTCGCTCCTGGCCGCCTCGGCGCTGTCGTTGGCCTCACAGCCTTTGCATCGACAACCTTCGGATCAGCTTTGTGACGTGCTTGAAGCTTTGCAAGTGACGCCTGGATATGTGGATCACGCCGATACATGACCTCTTGTTGGGCGATACGAAAGAGGCTGGAGACAATGAAGTAGATCGTCACTGCTGCAGGGATTGAGATGTAAATGACTGCAAAGAGCAAAGGCATGATCTTCTGCATCTGCTGCATCTGCGGGTTTGCGGCAGCAGCAGCAGGGTTCCGACCGCTGAGCTGCTTCATCTGAATGTACTGAAGTGCGATCGCGACGAGGATCAGGAGTACAAACGGAATCTTCTGCACTCCCGAGAGACCGGCGGTGCGAACCGAGTCTGCGAGGTCAATGCCGAAGGATCTCAGGTGTCCACCGGACAATTTAATCGCGTGGTAGATCTTGGAATCCGGATTGATATACAGCGGATCCGGTATCAGTTGAAGGTGCTTGCCGGTGCCCTTCGGGGTCTGGTGGATAAGCCCCCGGACCGTTCCGTACAAGATAATAAAGATCGGGAACTGCATGATCATCGGGAGGCAACCGCCAGCGGGACTGACGTTATTCTCCTTGTAGACCGCCATCATCTCCTGCTGCTGACGCGTTCGGAGATCCTGTCGCTCTGCCGGAGTCATCCCTGGCTGAACTTTGTACTTTGTCTGAAGCTTCTTCATCTCTGGCGCGAGAAGCTGCATCTTCATCATGCCGCGAGTGCCCTTTAGGGTGATCGGAAAGACCAACACCATGACGGCAAGGGTGAGCAAACTAATGGCGATCGCATAGTTCGGGATGAGTTCGTAGAAATAGGCCAGCACCCGAGCGAAGATCACATAAAAAGGGTGCCCAATATTTCCAATTGTTGAAGCGATGATCAACGTGATCTCCTAGTGGGGGACCGGGTCAATGCCGGAACTACCAAAGGGGTTACACCGAGCAATTCGACTTACTGCTAACCAGCCTCCGCGGAGGGCTCCGTGGACCTCAACCGCCTCGACCGCATAACTCGAGCAAGAGGGAAAGAATCGACAGGGAGAGAGTCGGCCGCCCCGCAAAAACTGATACGAGCGAATGAGGGCTATAACTCCTCGCGCAGACCATGAGGCGGGACGGACTGAATCGCTATGCAGATGATCATTGAGTACGTCTAACACTTCGACCCACCTGCTCCTCGCATCGCCTCGACCAATCGCTCGTGTAACTCCTGATAATCCAAGCTCACCACCCGATCGGTCACGCTGATCAGGTACGCACCTGGAGCAATCTCCCCAGCAATCTCCCCAGCAATCGCACGCATCCGACGGCGACACTGGTTCCTTACTACTGCGCCACCAACCTTCCGATTGACTGCGAAAGCCACTGCTATACCACTCTGCCCCTCACTAGCTGGGGAAAACCGTACCCGAATTGGACCACTTTGAGCTCGGAACTGAGAGCGTGCAAGTCCTTGAAAGAGAAGTCGTCCACGAACTGGTGCAATCTGCCTACTCAAGCGGAGAGACGGACCCTTCCACGACGACGACGGGCCTTCAATACGGCTTGGCCAGCGCGAGTTGACATACGGGAGCGAAAGCCGTGCTTCTTGGCTCGTTTCCGGTTATTTGGTTGAAATGTACGCTTCATGGTGCCCCTTCGAAAGACCCTTCATCCTACTCTTTTTTAGATAGCGTTGGAAAACAGGTTTTCGATGCCAAAAGGTGCCAAAAGGTGCCAAAAAGACCCTTTTCACCCTGTGGAAATCTTGTTCTAGGATAGAACACCAATTGTACTCGTAGAACTTATCCACAGATCTGTGATTACCTGTGGATAAGTTAAAAGGGATGACCTATGGCAGCTGACGCACAACAACTTTGGGAAGACTGCAGTGCTGCCATTCAGTCTCAGGTCTCTGACGCTGTATGGCACACCTGGTTTGCGGACATTGAACCGGTTGGAATTGTCAATGGAGTCTTGATTCTCGGAGTTCCCAATACGTTGGTCGCTGAACGTTTAGAGAGCCGTTTCCGTGCACTTTTTCACGATGCCATTGTTGACCTCACCGGCAGCGAGATTGCTATTCAATTCACCGTGTCTGACGAGATCGATCTTGTCATTGATCCACCGGCGACATCGCCACAACCAGCGACTACTGCACCCATCTCTATTGAAGAGAGCACTCCTGAGGTCTTTACGCAAAGTGGTAGGTATACCTTTGACGGTTTTGTGATTGGGCCTTCAAATCGTTTTGCGCATGCTGCGGCACTCTCGGTGGCGGAGGCTCCCTCGCGCGCCTACAACCCACTTTTTATCATTGGGGATGCAGGACTCGGGAAAACGCATCTCCTTCAAGCGATTCGTAGCTACGTCGAAGAGAACTACCCAAAAAAGCTTGTTCAATATGTCTCCACCGAGACATTCATGAACGAGTTCGTAGAAGCGATCCGAAATAACACGACAATGGCTTTTAAGCGTCGTTACCGTGAATGTGACGTCTTGCTTATTGACGATATTCAGTTCATAGAGGGCAAAGAGGCACTTCAGGAGGAGTTTTTCCACACATTTAACTCCCTCCACGATGCGCAGAAGCAACTTGTTCTCACCTCAGATCGACCTCCTGGGTCGATGGCCACACTTGAAAGTCGACTTCGCAGTCGATTTCTGTCCGGACTGATCGCGGACATTCAACCTCCTGAACTGGAGACTCGAATCGCGATCTTGCGCTCGAAGGCCGAACATGAACAGGTCGTTGTTGATGATGAGGTCCTGGAATTTATTGCCTCCAATATCAAGAGCAACATCCGAGAACTTGAGGGTGCACTCGTTCGAGTAACTGCCTTTGCCTCGCTAGAGGGCCGTCAACTGAACCAGGAGCTTGCCCGTTCAGTTTTGGGCGATATGTTGACCAGAAATCAACCAAGAAAAATTACGACCAAACAGATTATTGATCTCACCGCTGAGACCTTTAACTTCTCCGTAGACGAACTTTGTGGACCGAGCCGGCGACGACCGCTTGTCATCGCTCGTCAGATCAGTATGTATGTCATCCGGGAACTCACGGATTATTCCTATCCTGCGATCGCTCGAGAGTTTGGTGGACGGGACCATACAACCGTGATCCATGCTGTTGAAAAGATCACAGCTCTTATGCGTGAGCGGCGTCATATCTACGATCAAGTCACGGAGTTAATGGAGCGTGTGCGAACCGATTGATTATCAACAAACTGTGTGTTGGTGTTGGGAATTACCTGTGGGTAGAGAGTCAGATCCTGTGGATAGAGGTAAGATTATCCACAAGGTGAGAGGAGTTACACCAGTGTCCTGTGAATCACTTGGGATAACTCTCTAACAACTTCATCCCCGTTGCAGTGCAAAATTACAACTTCATCCACAATCCACAGCATTATTACTATTACCGTTTTTATTACTCACTCATAAAAAACAATAAGGGGATAACCGGTGAAATTCCGAACCGAGCGCGACAACCTTCTTGAAGCACTCATAACAACGAGTCGTGCAGCGTCTGCACGAAGTTCGCTCGGTGGATCTCCAAGTCTTCAACTCTCTCTCCATGGCGGGAGTCTTGATATCACTGGATCTGATCCAGATCTGGTTATTGAATCAGTGATTGAAGTAGCCGGGTCTGTTGACGGGTCCATTCTTCTCCCCGCGCGATTGATCGTCGATATTGTTCGGTCGCTTAGTGCGGGAGCGATCACCTTCGATGGGGGTCTGGAGGAGATGATCATCACCTCAGGAAAGGCGGAATTCAAGGTCCGTGTTCCTGTTGGTGCCGAGATCACGCGGCTCACACCCCTACCAAGTGAGGGAATTACTCTTCCAGCAAAACGCTTGGCGGAAGGTTTGCACCAGGTTGTTCGAGCAGCATTGACTGATGATGCAAGGGCTCCTCAACTTACCGGTGTTTTGATGTCAGCGACCGAGACAGGACTTCGTCTTGTTGCAACTGATTCCTATCGTCTCGCATTTTGTGATTTGGAGGGGCTAAGTGTCCTTGCTCCAGGTGCTGAAGTTTTGATACCTGCTCGTGCACTTGGTGAGATTGAACGGCTCATCGACGCGG
>CAIVND010000065.1 GCA_903907185.1 uncultured Acidimicrobiaceae bacterium | reverse complement strand
GCTTGGGCTCGAAAGTGGTTACTTATCTACTATCCAAACGATGTCGGAGCGACACTGACCTTTGTTGGTTATGGAGCCAAGGAGTACTTACCAGCCTGTGTGTCTATCAATATCGATGGCTACATTCTCAAGAAGATGTTTGCGCAGATCGATAAGAATGAGAAGGCTTCGCGCAACCCCTCAGGATTCTGCCTCTTCGAGACGTTTGGCCAAGACAACGAGATTTGGCGATTCATTCAAGAAGCTGGACTCGAGCAGAACTTCAATGAGCAAGTAGTCAATGAAGCTGTCGACAGGTACGACACTATCTCGACACAGCCACCGATAAATGCTGAGACAGTAGATGGTGAGGATGAGAAGGAGGAGTACAACCACTCGGCACGCATCAAGGACGAAATTCAATCTGGTCTGTCTGAGATAGCTCAACGCAACGTTCAGGAGGCACGTCAGTCACTTGCAGGCATGAACTTGAGTAACGTCGCATCGATTGCAACACGTCTCATCCATTTACAGAACTTGGCGCTTGATCTAAGAGGTGAACTCGCAACCGTTGGATCTCGAGTTGTGGTTGGAGTGATTTCGAAAGCCCACGGTTTCTCGCTCTTTGACGTTGAATCGGGAAGGTACCTCAACCCTGACCAGACCCCCTGAAACCAGATTGCCTCCTGTCCACCGCAACCCCCGGTTCGGACTTCGATGACGCGAGACCGTGTTGAGACATGCAAATCGAACCTCGGAGTGCAAGACTGGATTTGAAAGTGGCTTAGTGCCGTTGACCTGTACCCCGAAAATTAAGCCACATTTGTGAGAGTCTGGCGATGATCCACGAAGGTGGAGATGACGTTCCGATACTCGACGGTCTTCCGCGACGCGATGTGTACACGGCATCACGCAACTCGCTGGGTGGCCGTCCAACGATGAGACCATGGCTGGGCGAGTTCCAACGGTCGCTGCAACGGACCGACCATGATGGTCGGGCACACCCGAACAGCGAACCGTTGGAGAACTCATCATGGCAGGTACAGCACGAGATATGAAGGAAAGTTGTGTTTGACGCTTTGAGTTGAGAAGTTCCGCTGGCCTCGTTAGGTGGGCCGGGTTCCGTGTTGAATTGTCATTGACAGTTCCAACCCAACAAGGAGACCCCAACCCATGACGATGCTATCCCCTGACTTCTCGCCGGAATCTGAGCCGAGTGTGAGCAACGAGGTTTCCGACCCCATCACCGAATTACTATGTCACGCCAGAGAGCTCATCGCCGCCGCCCTCGAGGCCGAGGTCCAGGTGGTGCTCAGCCAACTGCGCGCTGATGGCCGCGACGTCGTGCGTAACGGCTACCTGCCCGAGCGCCTGCTCACCACCGCCGTCGGTGACGTGGCGGTCGAAGTCCCGCGGATCCGTTCGCGCGACGCAGAGGTCGTGAACTTCGCCTCCTCGATGGTCCCCAAGTACCTGCGCCGTTCGGAGTCCATCTCGGCCTGGGCCGCCTTCGCTTACTTGAAGGGCATCTCCGAACGCGACGTGTCCTCGGTGCTGGAGGTCGTGCTCGGCGAGGGGGCGAAGAAGCTCACGGCGTCGGTGCTCTCTGAACTCAAGAAGCCCTGGACCGCTCAGTTCAACGAGTGGAACCAGCGCGATCTCTCCGAGGTCACCTTCACCTACCTCTTCGCCGACGGCATCTACCAAGAGATCCGTGGCGACAACCCCAAGATCTGCGTGCTGGTGCTGATGGGCGTGGACGATCAGGGCAAGAAGCACCTGATCGCCCTCGAGGACGGTGTTCGTGAGTCCACCCAGAGCTGGCGTGAAGTACTACTGGGCGCCAAGGCCCGGGGGCTGAACGCCGCGAAGCTGGCGACCGGTGATGGCGCCTTGGGTTTCTGGGCGGCCTTGGACGAAGTGTTCCCCTCGACCACGCACCAGAGATGTTGGATGCACAAGACATCCAATGTGCTCAACTACTTGCCCAAGGCCACGAGGTCCAAGGCCAAGGACGACCTGCACCAGATCTGGATGGCCGAGAGTCGAGAGGCGGCTGAGAAGGCCATGGCGCTGTTCAAAGAGAAGTACACGGCCAAGTATCCACGAGCCGTCACCTGTCTCACCAAGGACGCAGTGGCGCTGCTCGCCTTCTATGATTTTCCCGCGGAGCATTGGCTCCACGTGCGCACCTCGAACATGATCGAGTCCACCTTCGCCACGCTGCGCCACCGCACCAAGCGCGTGAAGGGCGCCTTCTCCAAGGACACCGCGCTCGCCATGATGTTGCAACTTGGTCTCGAAGCCCAGAAGCGCTGGCACCGCATCACCGCGGTCGAGCGACTCGGTGAACTCATCCAAGGCGTGCGCTTCGTCGACGGAGTAGCTCAACTCGCTGTCGCTGCTTAACCAACGCCGTCCAATGGTGAACACCTGGACGACCAGGCCGACATCGTCACGTCCCTGAAGGACTCGACGGGTTCGTGTTACACCTCAAGACTACGATCACTGGTGACATTGATACACGAAGTCACGAGTCCACCAACGAAGTCAGTCGGCTCCAAACTTCAGGGTGTCAACGCGCATCCAAAACAGCCACACGTGCGCATCGAAAACAGCCACACATGGTTGATGTGTAAGTCTGCCTCAGGAACGTGGCTGACGCCACTTTCACTCAGGACTTTCTGGTT
>CAIVND010000064.1 GCA_903907185.1 uncultured Acidimicrobiaceae bacterium | reverse complement strand
TTGATCATCACCGAGATCAAGCTGGGACCAAGCGGATTTGAAACCGTTCCTGACACCGAGGTGATGTTGCCGGCCGACATGGTGTTGCTCGCACTCGGCTTCACAGGTCCAGAACAAAGTGGAGTTGTCCAAGATTTTGGCTGCGAGCTCAATGATCGACAGAACATTGCGATCGATGCTCGATACATGACCTCGGTTGAGGGAGTGTTTGCCTGCGGCGACGCGGCACGAGGACAGAGCCTGATCGTTTGGGCGATCGCCGAGGGACGGTCCTGTGCGGCTGCGATCGATCGCTATCTGGTCGGTTCAACGGATCTACCTGCACCCTTAGTTCCCTACACCTACGCTATCGCCTGACACGATGTCGGAACTCAGCGATGATCTCGAGTCAGCCCGCGACAATATTTCATCAGTGATCGAACAGCTCGATGATCTCATCTTTCGTGAGCTCCGCAGGGCATCGGCCCGAGGAGATCAGAGACGTCCCGAAGTGGAAAAACGGATGACTCGCGCTCGAAATGCTTTGGTTCGCGCCTCCCTACTGCTCTTCGACGAACCAACCGAGAACGAGAGCGATTGACGCTGAGGTTACGGTTCGACCATTTCATTGAGCCGGTCGATGAGTTGACGTAGACGAGCGGTTCGACCGCCCGAATAGCGGAACGCGATCCGCTCGAGATGCAACGAGTCACTCTCGGCGATCTCTACCGGGTAGGGAGAGACAACGCGTAGCGCCGAGTCGTCTAAGAGATCGGAAAACTCCCTCGATATCTCACTGCACTGAGCAGAGTTGGGAGCAACCCGTAATCGCATCACCATCTCAGGACCGATAAATCGCCGCGAAACATAGTTTCGGTTGAACTTCAACAGTTCACTCACGGCGTCGTCGATCGTGTCAGTAATCCGGTAAAGCGCCGAATCGATCGGTGAGGCCATATTCCGGCTGAAGATCTCTGAGGTGACAAAATGCTGCCATCCCTGCCAGAACGTATCCTCAGGGTTTTGTGCGAGCACGATCGCCGCCGGTTCGGCCTTACCGGTCTGTTGCAGGGTGAGCAGCTCAAACGCCTCGTCCATGGTGCCGAAACCTCCGGGCAGGATGAGAAATCCGACGGACTCTTTGATGAGCATCAACTTCCGAGTAAAGAAGTATTTCATCTCAACAAGCTTCTCGTCGTTTGCAATGAACTCGTTTGGCTCTGCCTCAAAGGGGAGTCGAATGTTGATTCCCATCGCCATCGCGGGACCCGCACCCTCATTTCCCGCGGCCATGATTCCCGGTCCGGCGCCAGTGATAACCATCACTCCAGCGGCGGCAAGTTGAGCTGCAAGATCGCGAGTGAGCGAGTAGAGCGCGTCGGAGGGCCGTATACGAGCAGATCCGAAGATGGTGACCTTTTGGACATTGCGATAGGCACTAAACATCCGAAATGCCTCAGCCATCTCCTCAACCGCTGTCGTAGCGATCTTGAGATCAAGTCGACTGGTCTTGAGATCCGCAAAGTTCAAAGAGGATTTAATGAGTGCTCGAAGATAGCGGCGGAGACCACTTCCGCTCCCAATTGGTGAAAACTCTTCGATCAGATCATTGATGAGACCGTTGAGGCGTTCATCGCTCATCGTTGACCTTGTTCAAAAAACATTCAACTTCCACCTTCAACTATCCCTTTGCGGAGAGATGACAATTAGGCGCTGAGAGGTCAGGAAACTTGGACAGCGCTCTTTGGTGGTTTGAACACTGGCGCATCAAGGCGCACAGTGGCCTGCTTTGTCATCACGAGGAGTCGGATCAACCACCATCCGGTATCGATCTCACCGGGGTTGAGAGCAAGCCTTGCTGAGGTCGGCGCAGCATGGTGGTTGTTATGCAGACCTTCACCCGACGAGATGAGAGCAAGAAACTGAAGGTTGTGAGCGGTATTTGGATACGGCTGTTTGCCATACATGTGACCGAAAGAGTTCACACCAGCGTTGATCAGCAGATATGCCGCAGCATGAAGGAAAGAGGCAAGAAGTCCCCACTGCCAACCAAGTGCGAGACAGAGGATACCGATGCCAAGACCAAGGCCAAGAAAGGCATGATCAAAGAGCACGCGGTCAAGCTTGTCTGGTGCGAGATCACGTGCGTACCGGTCGACGGTCACACCGTCGCGTGCAACACGCCGGTAGTAGAGGGCGTTAAGGAACTCGACCTTCCAAAGACCGAGAAGGAGTGGGGAATGGGGGTCACCTTCAACGTCAGTAAACGCATGATGTTTGCGGTGGACGGCCGCCCACTCACGCGGCTTGACTCCGGTAGTAAGCCAGATCAGTACACGGAAGGTGATCTTCAGCCAAGGCTTAAGTGTGATCGCCTTGTGGGCGGAAAAACGGTGAAGGTAGACCGTTGTCGAAAACAGCGCAAGTTGAAGGACACCAAAGGCGCAAAGGAGGGCGAGAAGTGGCTCGGGCACATCTGCACGTTATCAGTCGGCCCGACCGGTACGTGACCCATGAAGGAGAAAGAAAGCTCTCTTTGGAGGGACCGCAGTTGACTCAAGATGAGGAGGTAACCTTGTCAACACCGGTAGTTGCAGCGTGGTAGCCCTACTGGTGACGTCACATGAGGAGCGTTCTGATGAAGATTCCAACTTGGTTCCGTCCGACGGTAAAGTCATTTCGACCCGATTTTCAAGAGATCGTTGACGAGTCGAAGACCTATCTTCTTGCGCAGACGCTTGCTCCAATGAAAGATCTAGGTCGGACGTTGATCTTTGGCCTATCCGGCTCGATCATTGCGGCGCTTGGTTGTAAAAATATTCCCGCTCGGTAACTTTCTTTCAAAAAACATAATAAATC
>CAIVND010000063.1 GCA_903907185.1 uncultured Acidimicrobiaceae bacterium | reverse complement strand
TGATCGCTGCAAGCGCCATTCGCCACTCAAAGAAGATCGAAATATACAGCGCGATCATCAAGAAGAAGACCACCAGGGCGAGTTCAGCCTTATTGGTTATCTGACTTCCCCAGCTGGGACCTACCGACTCAATACTCACTGCGTTGACGCCTGACTGTCCAGCGACCTTCGCGAGTGCAACCGCAACTCGGTTTGCCTCGGTCTGTTGCTGTGCAGGCGTTTGACCCTTTGGTAGCCTCGCGTCAACGTTGAGCGTCCGTGAACTTTGAGCGTTGCTCCCCAAAATCGTCACCGTAGAACCGCTCAAACCAAGCGGGTCGATCGCAGACTGCGCTTGAGTCACAGTTACGTTCCTCGACTGCACGGTCCACGAAGTACCACCAGAAAACTCGATGCCGAGATTTAATCCTTGCGTTGCCAGCGAGATAATGCCAGCAAGAATCAACGCCCCAGAAAATGCAAACCACGTGTTCTTGCGCCGGACAAATTCGATCGCCGTCTCACCGTAGTAGAGGCGAAGGAAAAAACCCTTGTGAACCGTAGCGACCACCGCTGGTTCGAGTGGAGAATCATCAATCTCGACATCAGCGACCTCTACCTCTGCGATCTCGTCCGATGGCGTCGATGACGGGGTCGGTTGTGCTGATCCTGGAAGAATTCGACGAGTGCTCACGGTGTCTCCTCCGCACTGCGAACCGCGACCGTTCCAAGTCCACGGGCCACTCCGAGCCGTTTGGCTTCAGTAAATAACCTATTTCGGCCCAACAAGATCACCAGTGGACGAGTAAAGACATACGCCGTCACAACGTCGACCAGTGTTGCAATCCCCAGCATGAAGGCAAAACCTCGCACAGCGCCAACACTCAGTACCCAGAGCACAAGTGCTCCGATGAACGAAACCGCATCTGCTGACAGGATCGTTCGGTACGCACTCTTAAACCCTCGGTCAACAGCGGAGCGGATCGACCTCCCCGCTCTTACCTCATCTTTTAATCGTTCAAAATACACAATGTACGAGTCAACCGTGTTTCCAACCGAGACGATCAAACCAGTGATTCCAGACAGATCGAGTGTCAGACCGAATGACGAGACGCCCAACATTGCAATGAGTCCATAAAGAAATGCCGCGGTCGTCAACAGTCCGGTGACAACCACAATGCCAAGCGCTCGATAATAAAAGATTGTGTAGCCCATGACCAAGAGGAGGCCAAGGAGGCCAGCGAGAAGGCCCGCTCGAAGAGACGACTTCCCAAGTGATGGCGAAACGGTCTGCTCAGTGAGTCGTTGAAGCGGCACCGGGAGCGACCCGTAGTTGAGATCGGTTGCAAGAACATCGGCCTGAGCCTGGGTAAATGTTCCTGATATCTGTCCACTACCCGGAAAGCTCTGTGCCTGGATTACCGGGGCACTCACAACCTGGCCGTCGAGATCGTTTGCAACTAGCTGTTGGTAGTTTGCAGCGGCGATCTTATTGAAGAGCGTCGAACCGGAGCCGGTCAGATTGAAGGCAACTACCCATTGGCCCGACGTGAGCAGTTCTGAGTTTGCGCTTTTGATCATGGTCCCATCAGCAATCTTGCCGGCGATGACGGCTGGGCCTAGAAGATACCGAGGAGCCTCACCACCTCCCGAGTCGAGGATGACCGCTTTGCGAGGGTTATCAGAGCTGGATGGAACGGTCGGATAGGCCGCATAGGCAGGATTCTCTGCATACTGGGTTGGTACGGCGAAATTCTGCGTTGCCGTGTCATAGTAAGCCGAGGTGTACTGATAGCCGCCGGTACATAGTGCCGTGCTCGGGTAGTAGGCCGTTTTTGGAACGCTCTTGGAGGGAGTGTAGGCCGGCACACCGCAGAGAACGGGCCGGAAATAGAGCTGTGCTGTATTGCCAATTTGATTCAAGATGGTGTTCGCATCTTTCACACCGGGAAGTTGCACCACGATGTCACCACCCTGCACCGTAATGTTCGGTTGCGAGACGCCGAACGAGTCAACTCGCGCGGTCATGATGTTCGCTACCGTCTGCAACGTAGCGGGCGTCAATTTTTGGTTTGGCTGTGCGAGAGGTTTGTAGGTCACCGACAAGCCGCCCTGGAGGTCAAGGCCGAGCTTTGGCGACCATCCAAGACCAACCGCGAGACCCGCCATTCCAAAGCACGCAATCGTGCACAGGATCACGCTGAGGAGAAATCGACGGCTCACCTAGAGATCATCCCCGCCATTGCGGCGGTTCCAAAAGCGTGATCGCCGTGCAGGGGGATCTTCTTCAGGGTCCTCAGAGCCCTCATAATCGTCAGGCTCCGTCGATGAGTCATAGGCCTCTTCGACAACAGGCTCAATACGCCGACCGATAGCAGCACGTACCACCGTTAAGACCACTCCGGTACTTACTTGGATCTCTGCCCGATCATCATCAAGGCCAACGATCGTGCCGATGATGCCCGACTGAGTAACGACCTCGTCGCCGATCTCGAAGGCGCGAATAAGACCCTGTTGACGCTGTTGCAGCTTGCGTCGTTGCGGACGGAGCCAAAGAAAATACATCGCTGCGATAAATAGGATGAGAACGAGGAAGGTGCTGCTTCCTCCACTGCTCTTGGAGGCGGCAGCAAGAGCCACAGCCGTCTTAGAGAGCCCAACATATGCGAGAGTCATCGAAACCATTCTTTCGAGGTGTAGGACAAAGACTGTAGTCGGCTAAATCACCAATTTCCGGCTCTCAGGGAGTGATTTCGCCCTCGAAAAGCGTTGGAGGATTCATCGAAATGTCGGCTTCGCCAGCGGAGATTTTCGACGGCACCGAAAGCCCTAGATGCTCGTATGCCAGAGGAGCCGCCACCCGACCCCGAGGAGTGCGAAGAATCAACCCCCGTTGGAGGAGGAAGGGTTCATAGACATCTTCGATTGTCTCTGGCTCCTCGCCCACGCTGATCGCTAAAGAGGTGAGACCCACGGGCTGGCCCTGGAATCGATCGCAAAGGTGTGAGAGAAGCATTCGGTCCAGCCGATCGAGGCCAAGCTCATCGACACCAAAGACTGCGCATCCCTCCCGTGCCGAAGCCAAACTCACAGTGCCCTCACCCCGCACCTCAACAAAGTCCCGAACACGACGGAACAGGCGAATAGCCAGTCGTGGCGTGCCTCTCGATCGGCTGGCGATCTCGCGACAGCCCTCTCGATCTGACTCGACCCCCAGAATCTTTGCGGTTCGAGCGACGATCTGCTCAAGCTCATCTACGTCATAAAGATCGAGACGTTCCACAAATCCAAAACGGTCTCGGAGCGGACCGGTAACTAACCCTGTCCGGGTAGTCGCACCGATCAAAGTAAATTTCGGCAGCTCCAAGCGTACCGATCGTGCAGTTGGTCCTTTGCCCAACATGATGTCGATCTCGAAATCCTCCATTGCGGGATAGAGAATCTCCTCTACCGATCGGTTGAGGCGGTGAATCTCATCGATGAACAGAACGTCACCCTCCGCTAAACCAGTAAGGAGGGCGGCGAGATCTCCTCCTCGTGCGAGGGCCGGACCCGAGCTCACCTTCAGGTTGGCACCCATCTCAGCTGCAACGATTCCAGCGAGAGTTGTCTTGCCAAGACCCGGTGGGCCCGCAAAGAGAAGATGGTCCACTGGCTGCTTACGACGGCGAGCGGCCTCAAGAACAATCGACAGGTGCTCTCGGACAACAGATTGGCCAACAAACTCTTCGAGACGTCGAGGACGGATCCCCTCTTCGAAGTGCTCCTCAAACGGCTCTGCCTTGAGATCCGTGGTTCGCTCGATGTGCGGGCCTTCGCCGTCGGCGATCAATTCACTCCGGGGACTCATCGATACGGCGCGAGCTGCGCGAGAGCCGCGCGAAGAAGTTCATCGGTCGACGACAAAGTACCGATCTCCGACAGTGCGAGTCGGATCTCCTCACTCCCATAACCAAGAACATGGAGTGCTTCGGAGACCTCAGAGCGCACAGATCCAGAGGCCTCAGAGCTACCACCGCTTGGAGCAGTAAACGAGAGGGAATCGAGCCGCTCAGCGAGTTCAAGCACAAGTCGTTGGGCGGTCTTTAGGCCAACGCCAGGAAGAGACGTCAGAGATTTCACGTCGCCGGAGCTAAAGGCCTGAATCAATTCATCGGGAGACATGGCTCCAAGGATCGAAAGTGCCAAGGTCGGGCCGACGCCGTGAGCGCTCAACAGGAGTTCAAAGAACGACCGCTCATCGCGATCAGCGAATCCATAGAGCGCGATAGATCCTTCTCTCATATGGGTATGAACACTCAATTCGACGGTGGCATCAGAAGAGGGAAGCAATCGAAAGTGCCGTGCTCCGACCATCAATTCATAGCCAACCCCGTTCACCTCAACAATGATGATCGCACCACCATCACGTTTGACCTCACGGTGGGTCACCTGGCCCTTGAGTGAACCGATCATGCGGTTTCACTTTGCAGTCGAGGAGAGGTCTTCGCCTCCGACAGATTGCGCCCGCGAGCATCGGCAAGGTAACAGATTGCCAGTGCAAGAGCATCTGCCGCATCGGGCGGTCGCGGTATCTCTTTCAGCTGCAGCAATCGAGCAACCATCTCTTGCACCTGCTCCTTAGTCGCTGATCCATATCCAGCGACCGCCAACTTGACCTCGTTCGCGCTGTATTCCGCTATCGCTGCGCCCGCCTCGGCAGCACTTGCCAGTGCGAGGCCGCTCGCCTGTCCAACCGACATTGCCGTAAGTGCATTCGTCTGGAAGAGCACACGCTCGACCACAACGACCTCAGGCCGAAGCTCCCCGATAAGGCTGACCAGCTCTTTTCGCAGCACCGCAAGCCGTTCTGGTAACGCCATATCAAGAGAGGTCGTTAAGACTCCGGCAGCTACTGCTCGTTGTCGGCCGTTCTCTTCGACCACACAGCCATATCCACAGCGAGTTAGGCCAGGATCTATACCTAAGACGTACACCTGTTCGATTGTAGCCATTCCGGCACGACAAGCGCTGGCAAAGCTCGTTCTTAGGCGCTCACTGCCTCGAGAATTGCATCAGGGATATCGAAGTTCGACCAGACGTTCTGCACATCATCGTGATCATCAAGCAGCTCCAGGAGGTGAAGGACCTTCCGGGCGGTCGCCTCGTCCTCAACAAGTAGATCAGTTGACGGAAGCATCTGAATGTCTACGGATAAGGGGGTTAACCCGGCTTGTTCTAGTTGGTCACGAACATTCTGCAGGTCAGAGGGCTCAGAGATTAGTGACCAGGTCGACCCATCATCTCGAAGGTCTTCAGCTCCTGACTCTAAGACAACATCCATGAGCTCATCCTCGCCAAGCGAACGCGGAAGAACAACCACACCCTTACGATGAAACTGCCAGGCCACCGCTCCAGGTTCCGACATGGACCCACCATTTCTGCTGAAGATGGTCCGAATCTCGGCGCCAGTGCGGTTTTTGTTATCGGACAGGCACTCAACGATCACTGCAACACCAGAGGCGGCGTAGCCCTCGTAGTTCATTGCCTCATAGCGAACTCCTTCAAGTTCACCGGTACCCCGCTTCATCGCTCGCTCGATTGTGTCGAGAGGTACAGATGAATCCCGGGCTTTCTGGTACATCGTTCGCAAGTTCGCGTTCGTCGAAAGGTCACCACCACCTTCGCGAGCTGCAACCTCTACCTGTCGGATCAATTTCGCAAAAAGTTTTGCCCGCGCTTGATCCTTTGCGCCCTTTTGGTGTTTTGTCGTCGCCCATTTGGAGTGCCCTGACATGATTCCCCTCCGATTTGTCGATCAGCGCTATCGCTTCTCAATACCTATATACCAACGTGAAAATCTTCCAAGATCGATCGGTAGCCGATCTCACAGTTCTGCAAGTAGCCCAATACGTTCATCGATCGTGAGATGCCCGGCAATGCTCCGGCGAGGCATGGCCTCCTCCAAGTTGATCAACCATGAGGCGGCCGTCAGGCGTGTCGCGCTTCGCGTCAATTGCGTTGGTCTTACAAGACCAACTTCGTCGATTGTCCGTAGTGCATAAAGAAGGCCTGGCGGATACCGAGTGATCGACACGCCTCCCATATCCGCCTCTGTCATTCGTTCCGGTCGTAGCAGGCTATCGACCAACTTGGCAGCGAATGAGGTAAATAATGAAAGCGCTCCACAGGCGACCGTTGCAAAGGCCGCATTGCGCATATCTCCACGTTTTATCGAGGCAATCTCATGCGCGATGACCCCCTCCAGTTCAATCCTGTCGCAGACGTCAAGCAATCCGGTTGTAAGGACAAGGGTTGAAGAGCGCTCGTTCCAGCCAAGGACAATAGCGTTCGCTGCCTTGTCATTGACAATCCGCACCTGTGGAAGTGCAATGCCGTTGACAACACAAAGCCCTTCGAGAATGTTCATAAGTTGCTTAAAACTTGCGTCTTGAAGATCAACCGAATCAAGAACGTGCGCAAGCCGAATCGGCGATCCAAGTCGGAGATTTAGTAGGTTCCAGGCGATTCCAATCACGAGGAATAAAAGTCCAATGGCGACACCTCCAACCGGGATCAACGTGTGCCCCGCGATCAGCGCGATGCCAACGATGAACACGAACGATGGAATCGCCGCAGCGTATCGGGCTCGACGACGAAACTTCGGTACGAGGAATGCTGGAGTTATTGGCTCAAGAGTTCGAAGCACTGGAACCTCATGGCGCCCACCTTGCTGGCGTGAGTTTCGCGAACCATGGGCCTGACGTGACCTCGACTTTGACTGCGCCACCTACTGATTCCCACGATCAAACATCATGCCAGGAGTCTAGAACAGTGCTTCGTCGTTGAGCCGCTCAGTCAAGGTCGCTGCCGGTGGTTAGCCAGTTCTAGATATTGATCTTTCAGCACCGAAAAGGTGAACTTTGAGGCCCGATCTGCTCCGCGGCGCGAGAGCTCGTCTCGAAGCTCTGGATCGCTTGCAAGACGTTGAATCTGAGTTACGAGGCCATCCGCATCTCCCGGAGGCGTGTATGTCACCGCCTCTCCTCCAGCGAGACGGTAGCCAGGTAGATCAGAGCAAAGTACTGGAGCACCAGCAGCCATTGCCTCAAGCAAAACGACCCCAAAAGATTCCCCTCCCAACGATGGGGCAACAAAGAGCTCTGTCTGGTGAAGGATTCTCACCAATTCGTCGTCGTCGATCTGGCCAAGCCACCTCATGCGAGCGTTGGGAGGGTACTGCTGTTGCAACACATCAGTCTCGGGTCCAGTGCCAGCAATAGTTAATGTGAACTCATCGGGTAACTGTTTCAATGCCTTGAGAAGGACGCTCAATCCCTTGCGCGGTTCATGACGCCCCAAAAAGAAAAGGGAGTGCGGAGTTCGAGGGCCCTTCTGCTGTGGAGTAAACCGATCGATATCAACCGCGTTGGCAATCAACTCAAACTGAGCTGCACGATCTCCTAAAAGGACCGACACCGTCTGTCGCGCCTGTTCCGAAACCACCACCCCGTAGTCAAGACGTCGAAGAACACACCCTGCAAGAGGGAGGAGAATTCTGTAACCCGCCGTCACTCCCGCTCGATGGAAGGTACCGATCCGTACTCCACGAGATAGATACAGTGCTGCAAGGCTAACTACCGGCACAAGCGGTTCATGGATAATGGTGATGTCTGGATGAAGTGTGCGCATTGCACGACGCAGTTTTGCGATCGCTCGTAGCGAAAGAGCGATCGGGGCAACGGATCCGTTCGCTCGGATGCCAAACGTTGGTCCAAGAAGCGTGACGTTGATTCCCTCGAGAGACTGAGGAACCTTTGTACCCGGTGCAAGAACCGTAACGCTGTGATCGTTAGATAGCACCTTGGCCATACCGGCGACCTGGCTCTGCACTCCCCCAGGTAGGTCAAAGCTATATGGACAGACCAGAGCGATATTCATCTACTTACCTCGAGCAGATTCAGATGCGTCTTGCCAACGCGGCTGAAAGACGTGCCACTGCTCCGGGGCGCGAGCGATGATCTTTTCGAAGGCGTAGGCAAGGTCTTGGGTCATACGCGCAATGTCGTCACGAAGGTGGCCATCGCGGTGAGGGGAGATCGCTGGAAGCACGATCGGAAGATGCTGATCGTCGCTGTTGTGATAGACCGCGCACGGAATGAGTGGCTTGCCGCTTCGCAGTGCAAGAAGGGCTGGTCCACCGGGCATCGTGGTCTTTGCCCCGAAAAAGGTCACCTCGATTCCATCTCCGACCACATCGCGGTCAGCAATAAGTGCGACAGTCCCTCCTCTCCTTAAGACATCAAGAAGAACCGGGACTGTTTCGGCTCCAAGCGGATGCACCGTAAGACCAAGCTCTCGCCGTTGCTCGGTGAACCACTCGGTGAGGCGCAGGCTTGATGCGGGCTCCGCAACCGTGTGGACGGTATAACCCTGTTGGTGAGCCCAAAGACCGCCCAGTTCCCAGGCGCCGAGATGTGGAAGTGCTAAAACTGCGGCTCCGCTCGCGAGCTGTTCGTCAAGACCCTTGAGGTACTTCGCGTCAAAGAGCTGGTCGACGGTTTCGCCTACTCGGTTAATGAGATGCACAAGATCGGACCAGTACCGGGCATAGCTTGCGAACGAACGACGAACGAGACTGCGAAGCTCGGTACCAGAAACGTCTTGACCCACTACCTGTCGGAGATTGCGTTCAACCACTGATCGAGTCTTGCGGAAGAGGAAGTATGCGACGACACCAATGCTGGTCATTAACCGCCGCGCGAGGGGACGGGGTACCGATCGAAGTGTCATCGCTCCATAGCGGTAGAGGAAATAGGCCGGATCTCGTACTTTGTGTTCCACCACAGTAAAAAGCTCTCGGGCGCTAATTCTTTTTTAGTGTCTTTGTGCGCACGGCTTCATCCTCGGTTCCAGCTCGTGACTCAGACCGATCGATGGAAAACATTTGGCGAAACTTTGACGTCGGCTGATCGCTCGCGTCATCGACTCGAATGGCGATCCGCCGGTCGATCCCCATGCCCTGCCACCATGAACGCAATCCAGAGATCTGGGAGGCCGCGGCACTCTCCTTCCAGATCCAAATTCGAGCGGGAAGCCCACTAGCCTGGCGCCAAACTCGGATAAATCTGCCAACGGCTGTTCCGATGGTTAACGCGAGAGTTACCCAGAGGATTTGGATCATGACAACGTGAAAGAGAAGTGCAAGACCGAGTGCGATAAGACGCTCCGTTCTCTCCATCAGACCACCTTTAGCAATGAACCCCAAGGATTCTGCCTTTGCTCGCTCGTAGGAGATCGCAGATCCAATCGCCATAATCGCAATCGGTAGTGCGGCCTCACGAGGATGATGGCCGACGAGCAGATACCAGGCGATCCCGCTGTACATAAACGCGTCGGAAAATCGATCGGCAACGGAATCAAAAAATGCGCCCCTCGCGGAGGCCGTCCCCGCACTCTTGGCAACCAGTCCATCAAGAGCATCCATGAGACCACCGGCAATAAGAAGCACAAGTCCGAGCCACAGTTGACCTTTACCCACCACGACGCAGAACACCGCGGAGAGAATCACACCGGTAGAGGTCAGCACGTTCGCGTTTAGGCCGAGACTGACCAAGCGTCGACCAAGATCGAATTTTGTTACCTGCTGGCGAAGGGGCGAAGTTGGAAGGCCCTCTGGCCTCGTTCGTCCCCGACGGCCGTCAATCATTTGGCCTTCTTGGCATATCAGGCAGGCTATCAGGATCGATCAGAATTGCCGCAGAATCAACGAGGCAGTGTGTCCGATAGCGTCTGCCAGCTCTTTGCCACAGCGACATCACCGGTGACTGAAAATTGATCGAGATCAACGCGGTTTCGAACGAATTGAAGGAGATCTGATGCAGATCCGACTAAGGCAACGGAGGCTGGTCCACGTTTGTTACGCAACCGGATCTTCCCTCGTTCAACTGAGATAGACCATGCTGCGTCGACGTCACTACTAATGAGACATAGAGATCCAACCATGGTCGAAAGGACAGACTTTGGAAGTAGGTTACGAAACTGCACCGAGAAGGTCTCGTCGAGACCATCGATTGCCAGCTCCGAATCGATTGAAGCTGGTAGTGATCTCGCGAGTTCAACATCAACGCGGTGTATGGCTGTGGTGATCGCCATGTGGCGAGCAACCCAAAGCACATCGAAATCAGTGTCGGACCAGTTCCAACAGGATGCAGTTTCGCCAGCGGAGGTGAGGTCACCAAGGAGTCGATCAAGAGCAAGTTCGAAACCCGAATCGATTGCCTCACTGTGGAGAGCGATTGTCTCGTGAACCTCAGACTCTGGATCTCCAGCGACGACCTGCAATGACCAGTAACGAAAACAACTCGCTAGGTGATGTTCGAGATCGATTGAGGTCCATCCGGGACAGGTGGGAATCGCAAAGGGCTGCGCTACCGCCGCAACTTCGAGAAATCTCGATGCCTCATCGCTTATGGCGTCCATATATCTCGCAAAGGAGAGCATTAGCTCGGCCAAACCTCGCGAACCTTCTGCCAGGAATCTGAGAGTGCCTCGGGCATCACCCGAGTTGAGGCAACTGTTGTCATGAAATTCGTATCCCCAAGCCAACGCGGCACCACATGGATATGGAGATGTCGGGGGATGCCCGCTCCCGCGGCTCGTCCCAAGTTTGCCCCCATATTCATTCCCTCGGGATCGTATGCATCATTCAGTGCCTTCATGGCTACTCTCGTGACGGCAAACAGGTCTGTATATTCAAGATCTGAAAGTTGGGATATCTCGCCTACGTGTCGATTCGGCATTACGAGCAGATGTCCCGATGTGTAGGGATAGGCATTAAGCATCGCAATCGTGTGCTTGCCTCGGAAGACGACGTGCAGCTGCTGATCGGGCTCATTGGAGTTCAAAATCGCACAAAAGACACATGCTTTTTGATCACCACCATCTTCAAGCCCCGCGTTCTCTGGACCATCTGAGACGCTAGAGACATAGTTCGCTCGCCAACCTGCCCAAAGATGGTCGAAGGTCATGATGGATCCGGCCCAGATTTTGCCGCAATCTCCATCTCGAGTCGCTCAGCGAATGTATCGATCGCTACATCTCGCTCCGGTGAGGCGGATCCACGTGCGTTGACGCCAACGGTGCCACTGGAAACATCTGCATCGCCGACGACCAGCACATAGGGAATCTTTTCCAACTTCGCGCGGCGGACGCGACCGCCAAGGGGCTCATCGGCCAACTCAACATCAACTCGAATATTTCTCGCGCGCAATACTCGACAGACCTCATCCGCATACGAGTCATGGACATCACGTACAGAGAGAATGCGGACCTGAACTGGTGCAAGCCAAGTAGGTAGATTGCCGGCATAGTGTTCCAACAAGATGCCAAAAAAACGCTCCACAGAACCAAAGAGAGCTCGGTGGATCATCCACGGTCGATGCCGGACGTTATCAGCACCGACAAAAGACATATCGAACCTTTGAGGGAGTTGAAGATCGACCTGCAACGTCGAAAGCTGCCATCTACGTCCAATGGCATCACGAACATGCACATCAATCTTTGGCGCGTAGAAGGCTCCTTCACCCTCAGCGACGACAAAAGGAATATTCGCTGATTCAAGAGCGGATCGGAGAGCATCAGTTGCCTCATCCCACTCCCATTGCTCACCTACGAACTTCTCAGGCCTGGTAGCGAGTTCAGCTTCAAATTCGGTGAGGCCAAAAGCGCGAAGCAGATCGAGAACAAATTCAAGAAGAGTACGAAGTTCGTTTGCAAGTTGATCTGGTGCGCAGAAGATGTGTGCATCATCTTGCGTAATTCCACGAACTCTGGTGAGCCCATGGAGAACACCCGATCGCTCGAATCGGTAGACAGTTCCAAACTCAAAAAATCGCAGCGGCAGATCTCGGTATGAGTGCTGCTTGTCCTTATAGATCAAGATGTGCATCGGGCAGTTCATGGGTTTGGGGTAGTAGGTGGCGCCCTCCATCTCCATTGGGGGATACATCCCCTCGGCGTACCACTGCAGGTGACCGGAAGTCTCAAAAAGTGTGGATTTTGCAATGTGAGGTGTCCATACCTGCTGATAGCCATGTTGGCGGTGCATGGAGAGAGAAAAATCTTCCATTGTCTGGCGGATAAGGGCTCCCTTGGGATGGAACACGGGCAGACCGCCACCGATCTCTGGCGGGAAGTGGAAGAGATCAAGTTCTGCACCGATCTTTCGATGGTCTCGGCGTTCGGCCTCATCGAGTCGATGAAGGTAGTCGGAGAGCGCGGACGCGGACTCGAAGGCGGTTCCATAGATGCGTTGCAGCTGGGGTCGATGCTCATCGCCACGCCAATATGCGCCGGCAACTCGGGTTAATTTAAAATGCCCAAGCCGACCCGTTGCTGGTACATGTGGTCCCCGACAAAGGTCGACAAAGGACTCGGTATTTCGGTACGCACTCACTTCGTTTGTCGAAAGGCCAATCTCTTTCACCAGATCGTCACCACTGAGAGAGGCATCACGCACCCCACGAATAATCTCTGTCTTGTAGGGCTGATCGTCAAAGAGCGAAAGTCCCTCGTCAAAGGTGTGCTCTTCGCGAACAAATGGTTGATTCTCTTTAATGATCTCTCGCATCCGAGCCTCAATGCGGCCGAGATCATCATCGGTGAAATGAGCTCCACCAGGAAGATCAAAGTCATAGTAGAAACCGTCAGCGATAAACGGACCGATCGCAAATTTTGTGCCCGGCCAAAGTGAGACAACTGCCTGGGCCAGTACGTGTGCGGTGGAGTGGCGGATGACCTCGCGACCCTCATTTGATCCACCGGTGATTATGCGGACGGGATCGCCGTCATGAAGTTCGTAAGACAGATCGCGCTGCTCGCCCGATACCTCAACGGCAAGAGCGTCCTTAGCGAGACGGCTTCCAATGGATAACGCAAGGTCATAGGCCGTAGAACCCAGAGTCAATGTCCGAGAGCTCCCGTCGGGAAGCGACACCATCACCTCTGCAG
>CAIVND010000062.1 GCA_903907185.1 uncultured Acidimicrobiaceae bacterium | reverse complement strand
GTGGAAGGTACGTCGGATTTCGATTGCAAGCTCGCTAGCGATCTATGGATCAATTAAGGAGCTCCCGCATCGAGAGGATATGACCTTCCCTCTGACCAGCTCCAACCCGACCGAGGCCTACAAGAAGGCTTACGAGGTGTTGGCGAACCACTATGCCAACCGCACGGGAATTGACCTCGTTAACCTGCGGATTGCCGGAATCTGGGGGCCGCTCTATCACTCGATGGCAAATCTACCCAGTCGCCTCGTGCATGCCGCCGTCAAAGACTTCCCACCCAAGATCGAAGGACCACGTGGTCCCTCATTCATGGAAGATGGCGGCGACATGTGTTACGCACCTGACTGCGGGCGTGGCATTGCTCTACTGCAGACAGCAGATAATCTTTCTGCCCGCACCTACAACATTGGTGCCGGACGCGGTGTCAAGAATCGTGAGGTTCTGGAGGCTGTGCAGAAGGTATATCCCGATTTCACAGCAGATCTACCTGCCGGGCATGCACCAGGCTCTGCTGACGAGGTCGCCTACATGGATATTTCGTTGATCAAAAAGGACGTTGGGTATGAGCCAAAGTTCACCACTGAGGCTGCCGTCGCTGATTACATCGCGTGGCTTCAGGCTGGAAACGAGGAGTAATCTCAACGACTTTTCGAACTCGTCGATGGAATTCACAACGGCAGGCCAGATGGCCTGCCGTTGTGCTGTGACGAAGGTGAAGCAACAATTGGAGAGCGGGTGAAGAGCCAAGGTGACGTCCAAAGCGATGGTCAAATGGCCGCCATTTCTTCGCGTTGGGTCCTCTTTGGAATCGTCTCGGTGGCGCTCACCATGGCTTCAATCGATCAAACGATCGTCTCGGTCGCGCTTCCAACCATCCATGTGCAGCTTCATGCACCAATCAACTGGACGAGTTGGGTTATTGGGGCCTACGCATTGGGTCTGGTGATAGCGATGCCGCTCGCTGGACGGACAAGCGATCTCTACGGGCGCAAACAAGTATTTATCGGCTCGATCATTCTTTTTACGGTTACCTCTCTTGCCTGCGGATCAGCCACCAATATCTACGAACTTGTTCCGCTGCGTACATTGCAGGCCATTGGTGGTGGAGCGTTCCTGCCCTCAGCCGTGGGAATCATCTCCGATGCGTTTGGTGACCAACGGGACCGTGCCATTGGCATGACGAGTTCAATTCTTCCCATCGGCGGTCTCATTGCTCCTGGAATTGGAGGACTGTTTATTCACTATTGGACATGGCGAGGCATCTTCTGGGTCAATGTCCCAATCGGGGTGATCTTGGTGCTTTTTGCGGTGCGTCATGTCCCAAAAAGTGCAAGAAAGGAGACCGCTTCAACGGACTTTGTTGGCGTCATCCTCTTAGCTCTTTCCATCTTGTCATTGATGGCTGCGATCACGATATTGGGCAACGGTGGCACCTATCCATGGACATGGTCGGTGCTCGGCACGTCAGCGATCAGCCTTTTTGGTTTTGTCGCACTGTTTAAGCGTTCAAAGAGCGTTGCGACTCCGCTCATACCGCATGGTCTTATTGCAGGTCGGGGGTTTTTTGTCATGAACATGATGAATCTTGCGATCGGGACTTTTCTCCTTGGTCTTGGATCGCTAATTCCGCTCTATGCGCGTACGAGATATCACCTCAGCTCACTTGATGCGGCCACGTTGCTGACGGGTCGAGCGGTAGGTCTCGTGCTGCTTGCGGTTGTCGCCTCGTATCTACTACGCAGGATCGGCTACCGACTTCCTATCGCGATTGGCCTCGTTGGTGTCTGCGTTGGTTCGTTCCTGTTGGCGCTCCGGCCAGAGGGAATGTCGCCTTATTGGTGGCTCGCTCTTGGAGGTGCGGTCTCAGGATGCGCATTTGGACTTGCGGCCCCAGCGATAAACAATGCGAGCCTCTCTCTCGCCCCGGAGCACGTCGGTGCGATTACTGGCCTACGCGGGCTGTTTCGACAGAGTGGCACGATCCTAGGCGTGACCATTCCCTCCGCCATTGTGGCGAGAAGTTCTCAGCCAGGATCAGTATTTGCGTGGATCTTTTTAGTAGCCGCCTGCGTACTCGGAGCGTTACTCTTTCTTGTCCGCCGTATTCCTGAACACGATGGTTCTTGGTAGTCCATCGCCTCTCAGAGCCGTGCAGGTCAAATGGATAGGATGAATTGGTACTTTGCATAAGGGGAAGGCTGGCCTAAGGTCAGATGGGGGTCTCGAGCGTCGTTGACGTAATGAGGCCGCGCACTTAAGAAGGAAGAGGAGCGAGATGTCGAATATCGAACTTGGAGTGGCGCTTTCAGATAATGCACGCACCAAGCCCATTCATGCGAAACGCGTGTCCGCACAGGGGATCGATCTCCGGGTCACCAAGGTGCACCCATCGGAGATGTTCTGGCGTCAACTCCACTTCAAGGAGTTTGAAGTCTCCGAGATGTCAATGAGTTCATTGCTTGCATCACGAGCACGCGGCGATGACACCTGGGTTGCACTTCCGGTGTTTACCTCGCGACAGTTCTTTCACACGGGGATCTTGGTGCGTGAGGATTCTGGCATAAAGACCCCGGCCGACCTCAAAGGCAAACGAGTCGCCGTACCGGAGTACCAGCAGACGGCGGCACTTTGGGCTCGAGGCATCCTGCGCCATGAGTTCGGCGTTATGCCAGAGGATCTCCACTGGTTCATGGAGCGTCCACCTGAACAAAGTCATGGTGGAGCCACCGGGTTCACACCTCCTCCAGGAGTAAAGCTCGACTATATGGACCGAAACTCCAATATTGGTCTTGAGTTGATGAACGGTGGAATCGACGCGACGCTTTTGTACATCGCTGATAACAACCTTGTCGACAGATCTCGCGCCGTCGACTTTGGCACTGTGGTGCATCGGCTTTTCCCGGACCGTCGTGCTGAGGCAACGCGCTATTACCAAAAGACCGGGCTCTATCCAATCAACCACTGCGTCGTTGTTCGAAAAGACATCGTAGACAGCTACCCCTGGGTTGTATTGAACCTCTATTCGATGTTTCTCGAGGCAAAGCAGATTGCTCAGCAGCAACAGACCGAAGGTCTTGAGACCTTTATTGATGCTGGGCTCGTTGACTCCTCGGTTGAAGATGCGTTAAATACCGACCTTTTTAAGTACGGAGTCGTTAATCAACGCGAGATCCTGGACACCATTACGCAGTACTCATTTGAACAGGGGCTAACGCCACGCAAGTTCGATCTTGGTGAGATTTTCTATCCGCCAACCCTCGAGCTTTAATCCAGCAGCTGGCAGTTTGCCGAAAATTTTTAACGATAGGGGAGAGCAGAGATGGCGTTAACAGTAGACGAGCGTCGAGAGATCAGCGAGACCATTGCTCGGTCTTGTCGGATTATGGGCAAGCTCGACATGACCCATGCAGCACTTGGTCACGTTAGCTACAGGGTTCCTGGTACCGAGACCATGCTCATTAAGGGAAAGGGACCAAATGAGGTCGGTGTGCGATACACCCGTCCTGAAGATGTGATTGAAGTTGATTTCAACGCGAATAAGGTCGCTGGGCCAGATGGCCTTCAACCACCGAGCGAGAGTTACCTTCATCTTTGGCTCTACAAGACCAATCCTGAGGTGCAGAGCGTCATCCACATCCATCCCCGACCAGCGGTCCTTCTTACGATCTGCAACAAGCCGATTCTTCCCATCTATGCCGCCTATGGAACGGGAATCAGGCTTGCTGTCGAAGGGGTCGAAACCTATCAACGGTCGATCACCATTCACGATGACCAGCTAGGCGAGGAGTTCGCAGGGTTCATGGTGAACCGCAAAGTTGCCCTGATGCGCGGTCATGGCGTCAGCGTGACAGGAAGTTCGATCGAAGATGCGACAGTGCGCGCGATCGCTCTTGATGAACTCACGACGATGAACTACCAGGCGTATCTTCTCGGTGATCCACAGCCGATTCCGGACATCGATCTCGCCGAGATGCAGAAGCCACCAGACCCCAATCGCACCCGGGGTTCCTCCGGAGGCGATGCCGGGATGCGTGCGACGTGGCGCTACTACTCAATGCTGACGGACGAATACCAGAGCTAGGTATCCATCGATCGAAGTTGACCTGGATCTTTACGATTATTACAAGATCTCGACTTTACGATTACCAGTTCCGTAACTAATTGGATAAGTGGCCGACTTTCCCGCCTGGCGCAACTACTTAGCGGAAGGTCAAACTTGGAACCAAACCAAAGCCGTCTGCTATACCCAGGCGAGCTTGCGCCTAGGAGTTCATCCTCTTGGCGGTTTTATGATGTGGCGGGGTACTGCCCCGCCACATCATGCGTTTTTGTTATTTGAGGATTTCACTTTTAGCCCATGAGCTGCATGAACCTGTGGTTGTCCTGGAATTTTGATGACACTTTGAGGCATCTCGGAAATAATTTTGTAATAATTCGTCATATTTGTAATTCATTTTGTATATGCTTTGCCTCTCGGATGAATAAGTTCATCCGAGCAAGAAAATTCAATCTGTTTCTGAAGGAACGGGGGGTTCCATGCAATTACGTACTAGAACCGACGGAGTTCATCGTCGCTTGACGGGACGGAGTCGATTCCTTATCTCTGGGGTTGCTCTTCTCAGCATGGCTGGCGGGCTGGCCGCACCAGTGTCTGCCTCTTCACCGAATGTAAAGAAGTGTGTCAGCGCAAACGGTGTTCGAGTCAAGGACACTCAGATCTGTAAGGGTCTTGCCTTCTATAAGGGTAAGACAATGAGTGCCTACAACATTGCATCGATCGGCGGACCGTTCTACGACTTTGTCGTTGCTGCTCAGCCATACCTTGCCCAATATCTTGGGACCACCGTCAACGTCGTCTCGATAACAACGGGGAACTCGGTTCCAGGACAAGACGCCCTGGCACACGCCACTCCTGATGGTCTGTCCATTGGAGTATTGAATGTGCTGAATGATGTTTCGCTGGTACTTACCAACACACCGGGAATTAACTTCAACCCGGCCCGTATGGCGTACATCGGTGCAACTGGACCGGCTACTCAGCCATTCCTTGCGCTACCAAACTCGCAGTACAAGTCCTTTGATGACGTGATTGCAGCCTCAAAGGCAGGAACCTTGAAGGTGCTGACCCAGACATCTGGAACCGTAAACACCTTGCTGCGGACCTGGTTTGGTGTGATGGGCCTTAAGCCTCAGTGGATATCTGGTTATTCGAGTCTCTCTTTGGAGACGACTGGATTTCTCCGAGGCGATGGTCCCCTCGCTGAGATCGGGCTGAGTAACAGTTGCGGTGCACTTATTGCGGGCCAAGCAGTTGCCATCGCAACGAACATCATCCCGCCGCTCGGGACGAACTGTCGCAAGTACGTAACTGGCGTTCCCACCTTTAAGAACTTCGAGCAGAAGTACGCCAAGACAGCGAAGCAGAAGAAGCTTTTCAACACACTTCTCGCCCTTGACGCCGCTTCAGGTACTCCGTTTGTCACTCAGACCAGCGTGGCGAGCTACAAGGTGGCCGCACTCCGTGCAGCTCTCCAGTGGACCTTCAAGCAGCCAGCCTTCTTGACAGCGATGCTTGGTTTTGGCCTCAACCCCAAATATACCGACCCGGTTGTTGCGAAGTCGAACTACCAGGAATCGATCAAGCTCGGACCACAGGTGGTCTGCTACATCCAAGGTACCTGCTAGTCCTAGAGGTAATTGAAAGCCAAAGTCGGGTGCAACCTGCACGTTGACAGGCCAGAGTCCAATGGGCGGGGAGTTCTCTCCTCGCCCATGGGCGCGCCTACGGCGCCTTCATGCATGTGTTTCACACGAGTGGCCTCACGCGGATGTCCATCACGCTGAGGCAAATTCCGCATCCAATCAAAAGCGAGTTGAATCGTGAGATGGTCAAACCGATGACAGGTCAATTTGCGTTGCGGTTTGATTGACCGAGTACATTGTGAACAGTTACATTGATTACGTAATCATCGATGCAGTATGAGAGAGAAAACTCAAAGAAACGGGGGGTTTCATGCGTTTACGAAAAGAGATCAGGGGAGCGCGCCGACGGCTTGGTATTCGGAGTCGCTTCCTGCTATCAGGGGTGGTAGTGGCAAGTCTTGCCGCTACCCTGTCCGTGCCGGTATCGGCCTCGACGGCGAATACGAAGAGATGCGTTACCGCGAACGGCGTCAGAGTAAAGGACTCTTCGGTCTGCAAGGGTCTTGCTTTCTATAAGGGCAAGACGATGACCTCATACAACATCGCATCCATCGGCGGTCCTTTTTACGACCTAGTCGTTGCGGCACAGCCATATGTTGCGCAGTATCTCGGGGCGAATGTGAATATCCTCTCGATCACTACCGGTAACTCTGTTCCTGGACAAGATTCGTTGGCCCATGCAACACCGGACGGCCTTACGTATGGTGTGTTGAATGTGTTGAATGATGTCTCACTGGTCTTGACCAATACTCCTGGGATTAACTTCAACCCGGCTCGTCTGGCCTATCTCGCTGCAACGGGAGTTGCGTCATCACCGCTTCTCACGCTGCCAACCTCGGGATATCACACCTTTGCTGACTTGATTGCAGCCTCAAAGGCAGGGACCTTGAAGGTTCTGACCCAGACCACTGGAACTGCGAACACAATATTGCGGACGTGGTTTGGCATCATGGGGATCAAGCCACAGTGGATCTCCGGGTACTCAAGTTTGAGCGTCGAGAACACTGGCTTCCTGCGCAATGACGGTCCCATCGCGGACATCAGCTTGAGTACGAGCTGTGGCAACATCGTTGCCAATCAGGAGGTACCGATTGCAGTGAACCTCATTCCGCCGGTTGGCACGAACTGTCGGAAGTTCCTTCTCAATGTCCCGACTTTCAAGGACCTCGAGAAGCAGTATCCACCAAAGACGAAGAAAGAGAAGACGTTGTGGGCGACGCTGTTCGCTCTCTCTGCAGCCTCTGGAACTCCGTTTGTGACTCAGACGGGAGTTGCAGGGTACAAGGTCGACACCCTTCGTGCCGCATTGAAGTGGACCTACGCTCAGCCAGGATTCAAGAGCGCAATGCTCGCCTTTGGTTTGAACCCGACCTACACGGATCCAGTTGTCGCGAAGTTCAACTACATCAACTCCATTAAAAATGGTGCATCGATTGTCTGCTACATCCAGGCAACTTGCTCCTAGTAGCTACAGCTAGATACGTATTGAGGGGAGGGGTGGAGACGAAAGTCTCCACCCCTCCTTGTTTTGTTGCCAAAGGTTGATTGGTATCAACCCAACGGCCCTGAATGATCAGATTTGTCCTTAGGTGTTGCAACAAACCAAGAATCGTGAGACAGTGGACAGGTGCGTCGGGTTAACGCCCCTGAACGCCCGTCTACGGCTGCGTCTCGCGCTGAGAGCCAGCCCTTGAGATTGAGGAGTACACATGACGATCGAAGGCGTAAGTGTCGAACAGATTCAGACCGCTGAAGAGAAGTTGGCTGAGTTTTTTATTACTCGCGACATTGGCAACGAAAATGATTCGTCGAAGGATCGCACATTCGTTCGTGAACTGCGCGGTGCCTATTCAAACCTTCTTCCCTCCCTACTCGAACAGCCCCGTGTCTACCCGGAGTCGATCTTGGAGTATCACGGAGGACCGCAGTTCTTCGGTAAGTCCATCGTGCGTCCGGGCAAGGTCGCAACGACCCAGCTATTCGAGACGCACATCGAGACCTTTGCGCCTGGTGGTCATGGACAGAAGCATGGCCATATGAATGGCGCACTCTTTTATATCCTCGATGGAGAGGGTTATGACGTTCATGATGGCATCCGTTACGACTGGAAGGCTGGCGATATCTGCATCGTTGAGCCAGGTTGTGTTCACCAACACTTCAACGCCGATCCTGAGAACCCGGCGAAGTGTCTTGTGATGAAGTCAAAGCCGATCTATCTCTTCGCAAACCTTCTCTTTCAGAAGTTTGTTGAGGCCTCTCCAAAAGAGTCAGTGCCTGGCTATGAGGGTTGGAAGCCGGAAGAGTCTTACTAGTTCGCAGTTTCGGGCCGGTTGGTCCACGTCGAAATTACAAGTTATTTACCGCATAGGAGCAGGAAACCATGGCAAGTGAGCGCGAGCGCGCATTGTTGGGAAAATCAGGACCGGCCTACTACGCCGAGTCCCTTGAACGGAGCAAGCGGAGTCGCGAGGAGGCAAAGACCCTTCATCGCGCAGTACATGCTGAGGACCAGGTGTGGGAGCGCAGTCCTCAGGGACTTCTCAAGCACTTGGTCAATGGGGAGATGGGGACTTCGGAGCCCTGTCTCGACATGTATCAGCAGTTTTTGGAGGTGGGTGGCAAGTCCGGCAAACACCGTCACATGACCGAAGAGCTTTTGTACATCATCGAGGGCAGCGGATATGACCTGCACTGGGATCCGGAGTTCGATGCTGATGTGACGATCGATTTTTCGTGGGCTGAGGAGCCGAAGAAGCTTGAGTGGAAACGTGGCGACTTTGTCTATATTCCGCCATTTGCGATTCACCAACACTTTCAAACAGGTGAGATTGGATCGCGTTTCATCAGTGCAACCTCTCGACAGGTCGCACAGATTGGATTCGACTGGATCGATCAGCTGGAATCAGTAGAGGCACCACCAATTCCCTCGTAACTATCTGGCTCAGCTCGGTAGCCGAGCAAGTTTCGTAGTGACGCCCTCTTTTCCGGCCTTTGCTGGATCTGGGGGCGTTGCTGTCTCTATCAATCTGAGCTGATCGAGCACAACGGTGACCTCATCGCCAAGATCAAGTGACGGGCTATCTGCGCCATAGCGAACAAGATCATAGGTCTGGGCAATTTTGGACAACGCGCTGCGACCAACATCATCGAGCGCATGAAAGAGCCGATTGGCGAGTTCATTGATCGTCTCCGATTCAAGTCGGCCGTAGCCAATTCTTTTTGCCTCATACAGCAGCTGTTGGAGATCTCGTCGGAGTCCAATAGGAGCAAGGGTGCCCGGCGCGGGTTGTGCGAACATACCGGAGTGACGTTGAAATCGGGCCATCAGCGAGCGCCCGAGGTGAGAGAACACGGAGAGGATCTGATCCAGGAACGAGCGCCAGGTAAAGGTCGACGTTCGCCGATCGCCACCTGTCTGGCCCCGCTCAACCACCGCTGGTCTGCGGTTTCGTAGCAGCATGTTCAAGCCGATTGCCACGCCGATGAAGAAGATCACAACGATCCCTATCGAGACGCCAATAGGCGCGTGGGAGGGAGTTGTTGCTGCCTGACCGACCGCTTTATGTGCCACCTTGGTCCACGGTGCCTCGAAGTGTCGGTGCACGATGAGGTTGACAAAGAAGCTGACTACCGCAACAACCGCGAGGGCAACATGAACGAGAGCAAAACCAAGCCCATGACCGATGGTCGAAAAGAACCATGTAATTGCATGTGCAATGTCGAGTAGTGCGTGGTGAAGATGGCTGCTTTTCGATCCGAGCGCGGCGGTGACGAAGAGCGAGATGACAGCGACAACGACGAGAGGAAGTGCGAGCAGGAGTCGCCATCTTGGGTCACCAAGGGGTGAATCTTCGCGCTCGTTGGCACGCTCTAGGTCTGTTGCTCGAGAGAGACGCAACATGGAGATTGCGAGCAAGAAATAGACCAAAAAGATTGGTTCAATCGAGCGCGTTGCACTATCGAGTCTGGCGCTGTGTTGCGTAGCAATTGCGAGGAACATTCCGAAGTAGGCAATTGACGCTACGACAACCGAACGGATTGTCTGCCCGAAAGTATCTTTCGTGAAGACAATCTGCAGTGACCGGATGACGACGAGTGCTACTTCTAACCACGCGAGTGTAGTGATCGATGAATTTCGTGCACCATCAACACTCCAGGGGCTAAATGCGGTTCGCCAGAATGAATTAGCTGGCGACGTACTCGCGAGAATCCCTGAGCCAATGGCGATCACCACGAAGGCAGGTAGAGCAACGATGTAAAGTCGCCGAGTCAAAGCGCTCACACTCTTCGCG